>CAXTOI010000197.1:2040-6399 GCA_964245645.1 uncultured Novosphingobium sp.
CGCCGCGCCGGCTGGCAAAGGGGCCGATGACGATTGCGCGCGCGGTGACGCCCTGCGCCGCCGCCTCATCGAGCATCTCCCACGCCTGCGCCTGCGAATCGGGCGCCAGCACCATATCCCGACCGGCGGGGAACGCCGGGCGCGCCGCCCAGAACGCGCCGCCGACCCGGGCCGTCGCCAATGCGGCAATCAGCGCGTCGATATCTTCCTGCGCAGCGTTGTCACCGGCAACCGATAACGGCCCGGCGCGCTGACCGGGAAACGGTGGAATGCGCAGGAATTGCGCAGGCACCCGTCAGCCCTTCACGGCACGATCGATGGCCTGCATCTGCCGCAGAAACACGTCGAGCTCGGTCAGCCGCAGCGCACAGGGGCCATCGCAGCGCGCCCGGTCAGGATCGGGATGCGCCTCGACGAACAGCCCGGCCAGCCCCAGCGCCATACCGCTCCGCGCCAGCGCCGCGGCTTGCGCGCCCCGGCCATCGGCACTGTCGGGCCGGCCGCCGGGCCGTTGCAGCGCATGGGTGACGTCGAACACCACCGGGGCGAAGGCTTTCATCAAGTCCGTGCCCAGCATATCGACCACCAGATTATTGTAGCCAAAGCTGCTTCCCCGCTCGCACAGCAGCACCCGCCTATTGCCTGCTTCGGCGCATTTGGCGATGATATGGCGCATTTCCTGCGGCGCCAGGAACTGCGGCTTCTTGACATTGATCACTGCCCCGGTCGCAGCAACGGCGATCACCAGATCGGTCTGCCGGGCGAGAAAGGCAGGGATCTGGATGATATCCGCCACCTCGGCCACCGCCGCTGCCTGAGCCGGCTCATGCAAATCGGTCAGGATCGGCACGCCATGGCGCGCCTTGATTTCGGCGAGCAGTTCCAGCCCCTTGATCAGGCCCGGCCCGCGGAACGAGTCGATCGACGAGCGATTGGCCTTGTCGAAGCTGGCCTTGAACACGAAGGGAATGCCCAGCGCGCGCGTGACCGCGACGAAATGGTCCGCCACCTCCAGCAGCATTTCGCGATCCTCGATCACGTTCATCCCGCCGATCAGCACGAATGGTCGATCGTTGGCGAAAGTGATGGCGTCGGTCAGGCGGATGGCGGCGATGGTCATAGCGTCGTTCAGGGCAAGATCCTTCCCCTCTGGGGGAGGTGGCTTGCGCAGCGAGAGCTTGTCCCGGCGACGGCCGGGAGAGGAGGCAAGCCGGGCGAAACGTCCATATAAGAGATTGTCCCTGAAAAGCCCTTTCCCAGCCTTCGCTGGAACAGGCTCAGCCCTGCAAGCCAATCCCATAGGAGCATTTATTCATCGGGGAAAGCAGACCTATGCGATCCCGCGCTGCCGCAAGATCCCCTCGATCGCCGACGTGTCTTCGGGGTTGTTCAACTCGATGCAATCCCAGCCGACGGGATCGAAACTGACCAGCCGGATCGGCCGATCGCCTTCGAGGAAGCGCAACTGCTCCAACCCTTCCAGCGCCTCCAGCGGCGAAGGCGGCAGCGCAGCATAAGCGCGCAAGGCATCGGGGCGATAAGCGTAAAGCCCCAGATGGAGCCGCACCGCCTCATGCCCCCCAGCGAACCCCGCCGGCACATAGGGAATGATCCGTTTGGAAAAATACAGCACATGCCCGCGTCCGTTGACCACCACCGTGGTGCCGCCCACCCGCCCGGCCGCCGCATCGCCGACGAGATGCGCATAGGTCCCGGGCGAACAGCGCAGCCCCACTGTCGCCATCGCCGCCTCATGGTCGCCCGCCAGCGCTGCCACCAGATCGGTGACGATGAAGGATGGCGTCAGCGGAGCATCGCCCTGCAGGTTGACGATGATGTCGAACTCATCCCCCAGGCGGGAAAGCGCATCGGCGCAACGCTCGGTCCCGTTGCGGCAGTCGGGCGATGTCATCGCCACTTGCCCGCCGAAACCCCGCACCGCGTCGGCAATCCGCTCGTCGTCGGTGGCGACGAACACCGCCGCCGCGCCCGGCACCGCACATGCGGCTTCCCAACTGCGCCGGATCAGCGGTTTTGCCAAACCGGTCGCTCCAGCCAGCGGTGCCAGCGGCTTGCCGGGAAAACGCTGCGATGCAAACCGCGCAGGAATCAGGATGGCGAAAGAGACCACAGGCTTGTCGCCGGCGAGGTTCAGTTCAGCCCATATTTCAGCAGATCGTGAATATGCACGATCCCGACAGGCCGGGCCGGATGCACCGTATCGAGCCGATTGACGACAAAGGCCGCGGTGATCTTGGCATCGTTCAGGAACATCAGCGCATCGCTGGCCAGCATATCCGATGCAATCGACTTGGGGCCCCGGGTCATCACGTCCGCCGCTCGCGCCGAGCCCAGCTTGTCGAAATGACGCCGCAGATCGCCATCGGTAACCACCCCGATCAACTCGCCGCGCACACCCACGACGCCCGCCAGCCCGAACCGGCACCGGGTAATGATCGAGATCACATCGGGCATGCCGGTCTCTTCGACCACCAGCGGAATCTCTTCCCCGACATGCATCAATTCGGCAATCGGCGTGAGCCGCATGCCGATCGAGCCCGCCGGGTGAAGCGCGCGCAGCCTGGTTTTCGATATGCCGCGCGCATCCATCACCGCCAGCGCGATCGCATCGCCCAGCGCGAGTTGCAGCGTGGTAGAGGTGGTAGGAGCGATATTGGCGGCGCAAGCCTCGCGTATCGTCGGCAGGCAGATCGCGACATCGGCGAAATCCATCACCAGCGACGCCCGATGCGAGGCGACGCCGATGATCTTGATCTCCATCTTGCGGGCATAGTCGAGCACCGAGCGCAATTCGGTGGTATTGCCCGAGTTCGACAGCACCAGCAGCACATCGCCCGCCATCAGCATGCCCAGATCGCCATGCCCGGCCTCCGCAGGATGGATGAACATTGCGGGCGTTCCGGTAGCCGACAGCGTGGCAGCCAGTTTGCGACCGATATGGCCCGACTTGCCCATGCCGGTCACGACGATCCGCCGACTGGCCGCCAGGATGATCCGGCACGCCGCGATAAAATCACCATCGAGCGTTTTTTCGAGCCGATGCAAGGCTTCCGCCTCGATCCGGATCACCTCGCGCCCCCGATCAAGCAGCCCCTCATCGTCTGCATGGCCCGGAATTCTGAAAAGCAAGCTCACGTTAGCGTCACCCCGAACCTTATTGAGACAGCCGACCTATATAACGACATGCCGCAGATATTGTTGCATAGATTGCACTGTTTTCGATCCATCGCGTCATTATTTTTGCGCTAACAGACATCGCCTGATCAATGGTCTTACGGCAATCACTTGGTAATCGACAAACAACTTTCTGTCAGATGTGCCGTATACAGGACAAGCTGTTGGATGCCGAATGCGAAATGATTTCCACTGCGCGGCATGTCTTGGCCAAGTTCTGCATCTATAGTTGTAAACAAGTACTTCTACTTAGTATGGCTGAGCTATGAGACTCATGGCATTGCCGGGGAATGCTGCGGCGCTCAGGCTCGATGCGATCCCGCATTCACCGGCCAGCAGAACTGTTCCATCCAGATAGACCTGCCCGATCAACGGGGCCACCAACACAGCGCCATCGCCATAGGCATGCGCCACGTCGGGTTGCGGTTCGCCCTCGACGCGATCAAGACGAAACTGCGGCCCCGACACCAGCGATTCGTCGCCGCGGGGCGTCAGCCGGCGATGCAGCGCCGGGGCATAAGGCTCCCCGCGCCCCACGGCGATACCCTGATCGAGATGAAGCTCGCGCGGGCGGCCATAGTCGTACAGCCGATACGTGATGTCGCTGTTCTGCTGCACTTCGATCAGGCTGACGCCCGCGCCGATGGCATGCACCGTGTTGGCCGGGATCATGAAAAAATCGCCCGGCGCGACCGGGTACCACCGCATCAATTGCTCGATGCTGCCATCGAGCGCGGCAGCACGCAGCGCCTCGGCATCGATATCCCGATGAAAGCCCACGCCGATGCTGGCCCCCGGCTCAGCGGCGATGATCAGCCAGCATTCTTCCTTGCCCTGCCGGCCCAGCCCTGCAGCGATGGTCTGGGCATCGCTGGGATGAACCTGCACCGACAATTTTTCGCCGGTGAAGATATATTTGACCAGCAACTGCGGCAGCTCGGGCGGCGGCTCGAACCAGATTTCGCCGATCCGCTGGCCGGCGGGCGCTGCGAACGGCGCCGGCAGGGTTTCACGACCCCACGGCTTTTCGACCATGCGCAAAGGCAGCCCGGCGCTCATTGATTCGCCGCGCCTGACAGCTTGCCGACCTTCTGCGTGCCATCGGCGCTGGTCACCAGCACCTCATCGCCATTGACGACGACGATCACATTATCCAGCCCGATC
>CAXTOI010000198.1:0-4851 GCA_964245645.1 uncultured Novosphingobium sp.
GTGCTTGGGCGGCGCATTGCTCTGAGTCATTTTTGTGCCGTCCGACAGTGCCCCGCCGCAACACAAAATGACGGAGAGCGCGAGAGGTTACCTCTCGCACCTCTGCTTCGGCCTTCATTGCGCGGTTTCGTCAGAACTCGACTTCGAGTTCTTCCATTTCCTCGGGCTCGGCCACGGCGGCGGCGATCCATTCGGCCATCGGGGGCCACGCGGCGATGGTTTCGCAATAGGCCTTGGCGCCGGGTGAGACCGGGACGGCGTAGCTGGTGAAGCGGGTGGTGACGGGGGCGTACATGGCGTCGGCGATGGTGGGTGCGGCGCCGAACAGGAACGGGCCGGCGTAGCGCGTCAGGCAATCGCGCCAGATCGCCTCGATCCGGTCGATATCGGGCAGGGCGCCGGAAAATATCGGGATACTCTCGTGGTGGACCTTGAGGTTCATCGGCAGCGCCGAGCGCAGATTGGTGAAGCCCGAGTGGATTTCGCCGGAGATCGAGCGGCAGTGCGCACGGGCGAGGCGGTCGGCGGGGAGCATGCGTTTTTCGGGATATAGCTCATTCAGATATTCGGCGATCGCAAGCGTATCCCAGACGCTGGCGCCTTCGTGCGTGAGGCGCGGGACGAGCACCGAGGGCGAGAGCAGCAGCAGCTCGGCGCGGTTCGAGGCGTCGTTGGGGGCAGGCAGTTCGTCGACCTCCAACCCGGCCAGCCGGCACATCAGCCAGCCGCGCAGCGACCACGCGGAATAGGTCTTGCTTGAGATCGTCAGCTGCGCCTTGGTCATGTCACCCTCGTTATTGGCACCAATAGCGCAGATTGCACCATGATGCTTGCGTTCTTATATGATGCAGCGCAGCATGATTGCACATCGAAAAGCGGACGCAAGCGCGAATCGTCGCAAAGCGCCGGGTCGGAGTTAATAAATGCTCTACGACGGATATCAGGCGCTGAGCGATCTGATGGTGCCAGCCCGGACGGCGGCGGCAACTGCGCTGTGGCTGCGCGACGAATATTTCCCCGGGCTCGATGACTGGCCGGTGCCGCGCTACATGCTGGCGATGTGCGAGAGTTTCGGGATGGCCGAGGTGACGCACAAGCGCCCGGCTTTCGGCATTACCGAGGTGCAGAGCGGCAATGCGGTGGTGCCGGTGCGCGAGGAATATGTGCTGGAGCTGCCGTTCGGCAAGCTGTTGCACTTCGCCAAGGACGATGTCGCCACGCCACAGCCCAAGATGCTGGTCGTCGCGCCGCTGTCCGGGCATTTCGCCACGCTGCTGACCGATACGGTAGCGACGCTGCTGCGCGATCATGATGTCTATATCACCGATTGGGTCAACGCGCGCGATGTGCCGTTGGAGGAAGGGAAGTTCGGGCTGGAGGATTACACCGACTATGTGATCCGGTTCTTGCAGCATCTGGGGCCGCGCTCCCATCTGCTGGCGGTTTGCCAGCCTTGCATATCCGCGCTGGCGGCGGTGGCGGTGATGGCGCAGGATCATGACCCGTGCCAGCCGCTGACGATGACGCTGATGGGCGGCCCGATCGATACGCGCACGGCGCCCACCGCGGTGAACAAGCTGGCCAATGAGCATCCGCTCGAATGGTTTCGCGATAATCTGATTACGCAGGTGCCCGATCGCTATCCGGGCGCGGGGCGCAGGGTTTATCCCGGCTTTCTGCAGCTGAGCGCGTTCATGGCGATGAATCCCCAGCGGCATGCCAGCCAGTTTCGCAAGTTGGTGGCGACGCGCGGCGCGCGCGAGAATGCGGAGGCGGACAAGATCAGCCATTTCTATGAGGAATATATGGCGGTGCTGGATCTGGACGCCGATTTTTATCTGGAGACGATCGACCTGGTGTTCCAGCAGGCGGCGCTGGCCAAGGGCGAGCTGATGCATCGCGGACGGCTGGTGGACCCGGGGGCGATTCGCCAGACCGCGCTGCTGACGGTCGAGGGCGAGCGCGACGATATCTGCGCGGTGGGCCAGACGGCGGCGGCGCATACCTTGTGCTCAAGCCTGCGGCCGCATCTGCAACGCCATCACCTGCAGCCCGGAGTCGGGCATTATGGGGTGTTTTCGGGGTCGAAATGGGAGAAGCAGGTTTATCCGCAAGTGCGCAATATGGTGCTGGCGATGAGCTGAACTGCAGCGGCGATTGCCTTTGCGCCGCATTCGGTGGTCATTCGGCTAGCCAACCGTTTTCGAGGGCAGCCGCATCGTAGATGAAGGCGGTATCGGGGTCGGGCTGGATTTCGGCGTCGGGATCGGAATGGCAGCGCGCCAGCAGGTCGCGGATCAGGGCGAGGTGGGCTTTGGGCTTGTCGTCCGCCTTGATCACCACCCATGGCGCGAACATGCTGTGAGTACGCGCCAGCATCGCATTGCGCGCTTTGGAATATTTCCGCCAGTTTTTGGTCGCCTTCTTGTCGATCGGGCTGATTTTCCATTGCTTGAGCGGATCGGTTTCGCGGTCGTGGAGGCGGCGCTTCTGCTCGCGTTTGCCGACATCCAGGTAGTATTTTATGATGGTCAGGCCGGCGCGGACGAGCAGCTGCTCGAACCCGACCACGCTGTCCATGAATTCCTCGTATTCGTCGTCGGTGCAGAAGCCCATGACGCGCTCCACCCCTGCACGGCTGTACCAGCTGCGGTTGAAGAACACGATCTCGCCGGCGACCGGCAGTTCGGCGCACCAGCGCTGAAAATACCACGCCTTGCTCTCGCGATCGCTGGGCGCGGCCAGCGCGACGACGCGGGTGGCGTGCGGGCTCATGTGTTCGACGATCCGCTTGATCGTGCCATCCTTGCCCGCGGCATCGCGCCCCTCGAGGATGACCAGCAGCTTGCCGCCACCGGCGATGACCTTGCGCTGCATCGCACTCAACTCGATCTGTAACGCGGCAAGTTGCGTGCCGGGGTGTTTTTCTTTGTCGTGCGCCATGCCATCTCCATATCCTGGGCACCGAACGGCGCTGGAACATCGGGTTTACCCGGTGGTTGCGGTGTCTCCTGGAACAGTCGCCAGGGGGGACTGGCCTGCTTCGTGCTGTGCATGGCCGCAAGGTATTGCGGCTGGCGCCTGCCCACAGCTGCTCGGCATCGTCAAGGCAGCCGCTTCTACTTGCCGGCGTCCTGCTGCTGGTCCTGGGCCTTTTCAGCCGCCTCGACCTGGGTCTGGGTTTTGGCCGCCTGGGCATCGATGGTGGCTTCGCGTCTGGCTCGCTCCTGCGCCACCATTTCGCTGAAGTGGGTATCGGCGGAGTCTTTCTTTTCGGCGTAGGCATTGCCGATGAAATTATGCATGCAGCCGGTCCAGCCGCCCGCGCCGACTGCCGAGCAGCTTTGCGTGCCGGCGGCGCCGACGCGCTCGTATGAGGTCACCCGATTCGTCCAGGATTCGTTCTCTGCCGAAGGATGATCGCGCAGCCCTTCGGGAATGCGATAGCGCTCGCTTTCCGGCTTGCGCGCGCAAACCGTGATTTCTTCCCCCTTCGACGGCGGGCAGGTGTCGCTGCCGTAGACGATCACCAGATTCATGTTGTTGGCGCTGTCGTCAGCCCCCGCGCTGCTCGCAGACTGCGCAATAGCGGGAGCCACGGGCAGCGCGCCGACGCAGGCGCTGACCAGCAAGGCGGCGGCAAAACGGATCGAACGCGACATCGTGAGCTCCTGGTGCTAACGGACCATATAAGCAGGTACCGCGCTGAATGTTAAGTGAAAGGCCGGCGCACGGGTTTGGTTCCGTTCAGATCCGCCGCGACAGGCCAATCGCCGCGCGGCAGCCGAGCTGGATGATGCTGGAGAGCAGCGGATAAGCGGGCGCGCGTTCCGCCCCGGCGGCCAGCGCCGTGGCGCGGTGCTCAAGCTCGTCTGCCCGCGCGGCGGTAATCAGGGTGGTTAGTTCGGGATCGTCGGTGCCGATTTCATCGAGCTGCCGGGTATAATGGCGATCGATTTCGGTTTCGACGGCGGCGGTGCAGGCCATGGCCGCCTCGGGCGACATCAGCGCGGTGGCCGCACCTAGCGCAAAGCCGGCGAGATGCCACAGCGGCTGCAATATAGTCGGGCGAACCCCGCGCGCGCGCTGCAAGGCGTCGAAATCGCGCGCATGCGCAGCTTCCTGCGCGGCCATCGCCTCCAGCTTGCCCGAATGCTGCCCGCGTGATCCCATCACCGCCAATTGCCCGGCATAGATGCGCACCGCGCCATATTCGCCGGCCTGATCGACCCGGATCATGCTTCTGGTCTTTGCCGCGATGCTCATGCTGCGTGTTCCCTTGCGGCTTTATTCAGCAGCGTGAAAATCACCAGGGCCGCCAATCCCGAAATCACGAAATTGAACCCCGCCAGGGATATCCCGGCCAGTTGCCATTGCACTTCATCGCAGCGCACAGCGGGCGAGTTCATGATCGCGGCGAGCGGATCGCCGCCGCCGAACTTGATCAGGCTGGTGCAGGCGGTCACCCCTTGCCACCAGCCATATTCGACGCCGGCATGATACCCGGCGATCAATGCAGAGGACGCAATCCCCAGCCCCGCCAGCGCCAGCAGCGGCAGACGCAGGCGCTTACCGGCCAGCAGCGCTGCCAGGCCGAAACCCAGCGCGGCAATATGGCCGTAGCGCTGCCACCAGCACATCTCGCAGGGGAACAGTCCGCCCCAGATCTGAAACGACCAGGCCCCGGCCAGCAGCGCCAGCGGCACCAAGATGGCGACGGCATTGGCCAGGCGCAGGTATCCGGTCAAAGCACCGGCGCCTCAGTTCGGGCCGCCATGCTGGTCCTTCCCGGTCGCCATCGCCAGGCTCGTGCCATCGGCATGGCGCAGCGTCTGCAACTCGTACCACAGC
>CAXTOI010000198.1:4861-6374 GCA_964245645.1 uncultured Novosphingobium sp.
TGGAAGTCCTTGATGCCCCTGGTGGTTAATTCGGCAGGGGTCAGCTTGAACCGGGGATCGATCTGCTTGTCTATTTCCAGCTTCTTGTCATCGAGCCCCACCTCGTTGATCAGATGCCCGCGCAGATCGGATTCGCGTAGCGCGTCCACGCTGCGCTTCTGCGCATCGACATCGGTCAACTGCGGCACCTGGATATCGGGTTCGATCCCGCCCTCCTGCACTGAGCGGCCGCTCGGGGTATAATACCGCGCCGTGGTGAGCTTGACGGCGTGAGTCTTGTCGAGCCGGATCATGCTCTGCACGCTGCCCTTGCCAAAGCTGCGCAGCCCCATGATCAGCGCGCGGTGCTGATCCTGCAGCGCGCCGGCGACGATTTCCGAAGCCGAAGCCGAACCGGCATCGATCAGCACCACCAGCGGCAAGCCTCGCGCGGCATCGCCCGGGAATACCGATTCGGCGCGGTAGACTTCGTTGTCGGCTGCAACCCGCCCGCGCTGCGAGACGATCACGCCATGGGTCAGGAACAGGTCGGACAAGCCGACCGCCTCATCCAATGCCCCGCCCGGATTCTCGCGCAGATCAAGCACCAGTCCGGACAAGCGGCCGCCCGATTGCGCGCGCAGCTTCTGGATTGCCTCGAACGAACTCTTGGCGACATCATGCGAAAATTCATTGACCGTAATGACGCCGATCGTGCCCTGCAGATCCGAAGTCACCGGTTGCAAGGTGATCACGCCGCGCGTGACCGTGGCATCGAACGGCGCGTCGCGCCCAGGCCGGTAGATCGACAGCCGCACCGTCGTACCGGCCGGCCCGCGCATCTTGGCCACGGCATCGTCGAGTTCGCCGCCATAGATCAGCTTGCCATCCAGATGGGTGATGAAATCGCCTGCCTTGATTCCCGCCGCCTCCGCCGGGCTGCCGCGCATCGGCGAGATCACCTTGACCGCGCCGTCCTCAAGCGCGACGCTGAGCCCCAGCCCGGCATAGCTGCCGTCGATCATCGTATCCAGCCGCTCCAGACTGGCGCCCTCGAGATAGTCGGAATGCGGATCGAGACTGGCCAGCATGCCGTCGATCGCACCCTTGACCAGCTTGTCGTCATCGGTCTGATCGACATAGTCGGCCTTGACCAGCTGGTAGACCGTGAACAACCGGTCGAAACCGGGCGCTACTTGCCCATCGACCGCTGCCAGCCCGGCCGTGGTCGCCGGCACCAGCGCTACCATGCTCACCAACAGGCCGGCGCGCAGAACAGCGGCAAATTTTTTCGTCATTCCGGCGTTCCCGAACTTTGGGCGAATACCGCCCTGGCTGGCGCAAACTATAGCGCAAACGCGATGAACGCCAAATGGCGTTGCGGAATGAAAATTGCGGGCTGTTCCTGACGCTGCCGCAGCAGACGCGGGATCGTGCTTCTTGTGGATGAGCGTTGCGGAAAACGAGAATCGGGGGTTGATCGATCCCAAGGAATTGGCTTCGGCCCGAATAAAGCCCAATCCCGGGTCAAGCC
>CAXTOI010000199.1:0-6373 GCA_964245645.1 uncultured Novosphingobium sp.
CTCCCCCTCTGGGGGAGGTGGCAGCGCGAAGCGCTGACGGAGGGGGCGGAATGAAGGACCATACCCCCGACGCACTCGCTCACGCGAAGCGGCTCCGGAACGCGATGTCGCTTCCCGAAACGTTGCTGTGGCGACAATTGCGGCAACGATCGGGCGGCGTGAAATTTCGCCGCCAGCACCCGATTGGCGGCTTCATCGTCGATTTCTATTGCGCCGAACGCCGGCTGGCGGTCGAGATCGACGGAATGTCTCACGCCATGGGGAGCAGACCGCATCGCGATATCGCTCGTGACGCTTGGCTGGAACAGCGCAGTATCGGCGTAATCCGGATATCCGCCAGCGATGTTCTAGCTGACGCCGCAGCTGTGGCTGGCTCGCTTGTTGCCTTGTGTACCGCTATGCCCCCTCCGTCAGCGCTCCGCGCTACCACCTCCCCCGGAGGGGGAGGATTTAAAGAAGGCGCTGTTTAAGATGGACTTCATCTCGATTCTCTCCATCTTCGTGATGGCCTGTTTTGTCGGCTATTACGTCGTTTGGTCAGTCACCCCAGCGCTGCACACACCACTGATGGCCGTGACCAATGCGATTTCCTCGGTTATCGTGGTCGGTGCGTTGATTGCAGCGGCGGCTTTCGGAATAGGCTCGGCGGCGGGCGTATCGAAATGGCTGGGGCTGGGAGCCGTGGTGTTGGCTTCGGTGAACATCTTCGGCGGCTTCGCGGTGACGGCGCGAATGCTGGCGATGTATAAGAAGAAGGAGCGCAAGTGATAGAGGTCGCTTCTCAACCGCTGGCGATGCTCGCCTATCTTATCGCGGGGGTGCTGTTCATCATGGCGCTGCGCGGCCTGTCAAGCCCGACGACCAGCCGGGTCGGCAATCGCTTCGGGATCGCTGGCATGGTGATCGCCGTGGTGACGACGCTGGTGACGCATGTGCCTTTGCACCTTGTAGGAGCGTGGTGCGGTCCGCCGCCGCCCGAGGCGAACCTTGGCTATATCAGCCTAGGAGGTGAATGTGGGGCAACCACATCAGGCCCGGATTTCAGCACTATCTCACTGATCCTCGCTGCCATTGCTCTCGGCGGTGGCATCGGCTGGATCACCGCGCGGCGCATCAAGATGACCGACATGCCGCAACTGGTCGCCGCGTTCCATTCGCTGGTCGGCCTGGCGGCGGTGCTGGTCGGTCTGGCCGCTTACCTCAATCCTGCAGCTTTCGGCATTACCCGACCGGACGGGTTGATCGAGCCGCAAAGCCGGATCGAAATGGGCCTGGGCCTTGCCATTGGCGCGATCACTTTTTCGGGCTCGGTTATCGCCTTCCTCAAACTCGCGGGCAAGATGAGCGGCGCGCCGATCATGCTGCCGGGGCGGCACGTCATCAACCTGGGCCTGCTGGCGGGCATCCTGTTGCTGGTCGGCTATTTCACGCTTGATCAGGCGCAATGGGTCATCGCCACCATCACCGTCCTCAGCTTCGTCATCGGCTTCCTGCTGATCATCCCGATCGGCGGCGCGGACATGCCGGTGGTGGTGTCGATGCTGAATTCCTATTCGGGCTGGGCGGCCGCGGCGATGGGCTTTACGCTGCATAACACCGCGATGATCATCACCGGCGCGCTGGTCGGCAGTTCGGGCGCGATCCTGAGCTACATCATGTGCCGCGCGATGAACCGCAGCTTCATCTCGGTGATCGCCGGCGGCTTCGGCGCCGAGGCTGCAGCAAGCGGTGAGCCGACGCGCGAGCAGCGGCCATGGAAGCGCGGCAGCGCCGAAGACGCCGCCTTCATCCTGGAACAGGCCGAGACGGTGATCATCATCCCCGGCTACGGCATGGCCGTGGCGCAGGCCCAGCATGTGCTGCGCGAGATGGGTGACTTGCTCAAGAAAGCCGGGGTCAGCGTAAAATACGCCATCCATCCGGTCGCGGGCCGCATGCCCGGCCATATGAACGTGCTGCTGGCCGAAGCCAACGTGCCTTACGACGATGTGTTCGAACTGGAGGATATCAATGGCGAGTTCACCCAAGCCGATGTGGCCTTCATCATCGGCGCCAACGACGTGGTCAACCCCGCAGCCAAGACCGACAAGAGCAGCCCGATCTACGGCATGCCGGTGTTCGATGTCGAAAAGGCCAAGACGGTGATGTTCATCAAGCGCAGCATGGGCGGAGTCGGCTACGCCGGCGTCGATAACGATGTGTTCTACATGGACCAGACGATGATGCTGCTCGCCGATGCCAAGAAGATGGTCGAGGATATCGTCAAGGCGCTGGCTCACTAGTGCGGGTCCGCAGCTGGCTGGCTGCAGCGATATTGCCGCTGGCGGTCACCGGCTGCGTCGAACGGAAGATCGAGCAGGGGCAGGTAAAAAGCGCGCTGGTCAACGCCGGACTCCCCGTGCCGTTCGCGCAATGCATGGCGCATCGGCTGGTCGATCGGCTCACCGTCAGGCAATTGCGCAAGTTGCAGGCGCTGCAGGGGCCAAAACGCACGGTTGATGATTATCTCGCGGCTGTGGAGCAAGTGAACGATCCGCAAGTGGTGCAGATTGCGCTCGGCTCGGCCGCGCTTTGCGCTTCGGGCCGGGACAAATAAATTGCCGGGCCGGCGTGGCGATCGGCTTGTGAACAATAGGTGGTCAAACCAGCGCCGATGCCATGCAGAGACAATGCTGTTTTATCAAATACTCTAATCGGACACCTGTCACTCCCCCGCTGGACTGACACGGCTGGGCCGGTTAACGCTGATTTGTTCGCAGCTCGTCTCACCGGAGAATCATCCTTGCGCAAACTCGGCCTGATCGGCGGCATGAGCTGGCTGTCGACGCGCACCTATTACGAGCACATCAACCGATTGGTGCAGTCAGCCCGAGGCAAGCAGGCCAGCGCCCCCTTGCTGATCGAAAGCCTCGATTTTTCCGATCTCGTGCGGCTGTCCAGCGATGCGGACTGGAATCGGGCCAGCACGGTATTGTGCGAATCGGCGGCCCGGCTGGAGGCGGCCGGGGCGACAGCGCTGATCATCGGCGCCAATTCGATGCACAAGGTCTACGATGCCGTGGCCGCCAGCGTCTCGATCCCGATCATCCATATCGCCGATTGCGTCGGCACGCGCATGGCCGAGCGCAAGGTAAAGCGCGCCGCGCTGATCGGCTCGCGCAATGTCATGTACGAGGAGTTCTATCGGCAGCGGTTGATCGCCCATGACATCGATCTGCTGCCGCCGCTGGCCGACGATGCGACCATGCTCGATCAGATCATCTATGACGAACTGCTGCTGGGCAAGGCCAGCCGGCAGTCGGAGCGCGAGGTCAAGTCGATCATCGTTCACTTCGAGAAGGCCGGCGCGCAAGCGATCGTGCTGGGCTGCACCGAGCTGGACATGATCGTCGATGTCGACGCCAATGTCCTGCCGATCTATGATTGCACCCGCATTCACGCCGAGGCCGCGGCGAAGTGGATATTGGGCGAGAGCTGATCATTTTCGCTATGCCGTCCCCACTGGCCAGCGATCCGGCCCGGACGCGCGGGCGTGAATTCGCGCTGGAGGCGTCGCTGGCGCGGGGCCCGCGCAGTGCCTATCAGCGCGACCGCGATCGCATCATCCATTCGATCGCGTTTCGGCGGTTGCGGCACAAGACCCAGGTGTTCATCGCCCCCGATGGCGATCATTATCGCGTGCGCCTGACGCACAGCCTGGAGGTGGCGCAGATCGGCCGCGTCATTGCCCGGGCGCTGAGGCTGGACGAGGACCTGACCGAGGCGCTGTGCCTGGCGCATGACATCGGCCATCCGCCGTTCGGCCACTCGGGCGAAGATGCGCTGAATGCCGCTCTGCTAGAGCAGGTGGGAGCCGGGCATGGCGGCTTCGACCACAATGCCCATTGCCTGCGCACGCTGATGCGGCTGGAGTCGCCGTATTGCGAGCATGACGGGCTCAATCTGAGTTGGGAATTGCTGGAGGGTCTGGCGAAGCATAACGGCCCCGTAGCCCGGCCGAACTGGGCCCTGGCCGAGCTGGATGCGGCATTTCCGCTCGAGCTCGGCGGCTATCCGTCGCTGGAAGCGCAAGTCGCGGCGATTGCCGACGATATCGCCTATGACAATCACGACATCGACGACGGGCTGCGCGCCGGGTTTCTGTCGCTGGATGATCTGCTGGCCGAACCCTTCGTGGCCGAGCAGTGGCGCGCGGTGGAACGCCGCTTTACCGGCGCGCCGCGCGACCGGCAATTGCGCGAACTGGTGCGCAGCCAGATCGGCCTGATGGTCAATGACGTTATCGCCGAGACGCAGCGGCGCACCGCGGGCATGAGCAGCCCGGCCGATGTTCGCAAGGCGGATCGGGCCTGCGCCGCGTTTTCGGACGGCGTGGCCGTGGCAGAGCGGCGGCTGAAACGCTTCATGTACGACCGGCTCTATTATCATCCGGAGCAGATGGCCACCGCAGCAAAGGCAGGTGACGTAACCAAAGGGCTGTTCACCGCCTTTGCCGTCGATCCGGCGCTGATGGGCGAGCGCTGGTCCGCGCCTTTGCCGCCGCAGGAGCCCGGGCGAAGCCGCCGCATCGTCGATTATATCGCCGGCATGACCGATCGCTTCGCTATTGCCGCTTATGCCCGGATCTATGGCAATGCACCCGAAGGATTAAGCAGCGTCTAAATTCTCGCCAGCGGAGGCGCTGGTGGAAAAGCGCTTATTCCGCTTTGACTTTTGCACTGCAACATACGACAGGACAGGTAGTCGCTGATCGCGCGGGAGAGCTCCTGTGATTCGTGTTTCGCACGAGCCGCAGGGCGCCGAAGGAGCAACCGCCCCGGAAACTCTCAGGCAAATGGACCGCGTGGATCGATAGCGATGCTCTGGAAAGCGTTCCTGCCTGAGAGGGCGGGAGCCGCCGTAGGGGTAAGCTTGTTCTGGTGCCTTTACCCGGGACACGTGAAACTCTCAGGTTCCGTGACAGAGGGGGCACCGATGAGGTGTACCCCCGTGCGGAAGGCGTTCCCGTGACTGATCCCGACATTCCGGCCGGCGATGATGGTGAACTGGCGACGCAGACCCTGCCGCTCGACGGCTGGCATCGTGCGCGGGGCGGACGCATGGTCGAGTTTGCCGGCTACTGGATGCCGGTGCAGTATGACGGCATCATTGCCGAACATCTGTGGACGCGCGAGCAGGCGGGCCTGTTCGATGTCAGCCACATGGGCCAGATGGTCGTTTCGGGACCGGCGGGCGACATGGCCGCCGCGCAGACTGCGCTGGAGGCGCTGTTGCCCGCCGATCTGGCGCTGCTGAAGCCCGGTGGGCTGCGCTATTCGCTCCTCCTGAACGAAGATGGCGGCATTCTCGACGATCTGATTGTCGGGCGCTGGCACGATGGCTTTCAACTGGTGGTCAATGGCGCGACGAAGTGGGACGATATCGCCCATCTGCGCGAGCATCTGCCCGACAACATCACGCTGTCGCACCGTGACGAACACGCCTTGCTGGCCTTGCAAGGCCCGCAAGCGGCAGCGGCGCTGGCTGCACTCGGCGTTGAGCCGGCTATCCCCGGTATCGTCCCGGCGGAGGCGCTGAGCTTCATGCAGACCGGAGCCTATCGATGGCAGGCGCGGCCGCTGGGGATCAGTCGTTCGGGCTATACCGGCGAAGATGGCTTCGAGATTTCAGTGCGCAACGAGGATGTCGAGGCGCTGGCTGACGCGTTGATGGCGCTGCCGCAGGTCAAGCCGATCGGCCTTGGTGCACGCGATTCGCTGCGGCTCGAGGCGGGGCTGCCGTTGTATGGCCATGATCTGACCGAGCAAACCGACCCGGTCGCCGCCGGCCTGGGGTTCGCCGTCAGCAAGCGTCGGCGCAGCGAAGCTGGCTTCCCCGGCGCAGCCAGGATCCTGCCGCTGCTGGCGGGTGGCTCGCCTGTGCGCCGCGTCGGCCTGACGCTGCAAGGGCGCATGTCGGCCCGCGAGGGCGCCCGGATTTTTGTGGGGGATCAATGGGTTGGCCAGGTAACTTCAGGTGGCTTCTCGCCCAGCCTCAATCATCCCATCGCCATGGGCTACGTTGCAGCGGAACAAGCAACGCCCGGAACCCCTGTGGAGATCGACATGCGCGGCAAACGCCTGCCGGCCCGGATCGTCCCCCTGCCATTCATTCCCCACAAATATTATCGCACAGGAACAGCCAGATGAGCCGTTACTTTACCAAGGATCATGAGTGGATTGAAATTGCCGGCGATATTGGCACGGTCGGCATCAGCGATTATGCGCAGAGCCAGCTTGGCGACATCACCTTCGTCGAACTCCCGGCGATAGGCACCATTTTCAAGCAGGGCGATGCCGCTGCCGTGGTCGATTCGGTCAAGGCAGCCTCGGAT
>CAXTOI010000200.1:0-6361 GCA_964245645.1 uncultured Novosphingobium sp.
CGCATCCGCTCGCTGACCAGCAGGATCACGCCGGCCACCTCCAGCTGGGCCAGTTGCTGCCGGGTTTCGGCGCCGGTCGCGGCCAGCGGACGATACCGGCGGACCTCGTCGGCATCATGCGCGGCCTTGGCCTGGGCGGAGGCGAGTTGCGCGCGCGCCTGGGCTATCGTGGCATATTGCTCGCCTATCGTGGCGCGGGTGTTATCGGCAGTGGCCAGTGATTGCGCGATCTGTGCCTGCGCCTGCTCGGTCCTGGCGCGATAGTCGCGCGGATCGATCCGCACCAGCGCGGCAGCTTGCGCCACATCCTGGTTGTCGGCCACATAAACCTGCTCGACATAGCCGCTGACCTTGGGCGCGACAGTCACGGCGTCGGCGGCGATCGTCGCATCGTTGGTCGATTGCAGATATTTGCCACGGGTCTCGTAATGGATGTACCAGATGAGCCCTGCCACCAGCAGCACAATCGCACCGATCAACAGCACCAATCTGAAGGTGGGGCTGAGTTTCGATGCCGATTTGCCGTTTCTGCCGGCAGCAACCGGAGCGGGCGCATCACGGTCGTAAGGCGTGCCGGCACGATGGGCCTGTGCTTCCTCGTCATCGCTCATTACGTCGTCCGGAACCCCCGCGTTGAAACCATTGCGTTCGCCCGATGCCTAACAAATGGCAATGCCGCAAGATGGTCGCGGTCATTTGGACGGGCCGCCGGTTCTTGCAAGACAGGCGTCATTTTTGGACTTGCCATCGTGGCGCATGGGCGTAGTCTCCAATGACTTCATCGGCGCAGACCGGTGGGTGGAGATGAGATGCAAGAGTCGCACCCTCAAATGCATAGCTGCTCTTTTGGCTCCCTCTGCTTTGCGAGCCTGGTTGCCTTGCTGATTTTTTTCATTGTTCTCCTTTTGGTCGGGTAGCGTCAGCTATATCGTCCGGGTTATGTCTGGGGCCGATGTTGTTTCCCTCGCATTTGCTGGATCCGGCTGGCAGGAAGCGCCCCTGATTTGATAGTCAGGTGCGGAGCGAAGTTACGGTTAGGACAACGAGACCGAAATCACCAGCGGTGAAACCTGCTTTGAACCAGCGCCTGGCGGAGGGCGAAAACGACGGTTCTCCGCGAGCTCTTTCTTCTGTTCGTAAGTGGTGCACTCGACAGGATTTAAACCTGTGACCCCTGCATTCGGAGCAATCTAACCTGTCCATAAACCCACTGCGATGTCTTTCGCTCCGATGCTCTGTGCTCCTGTAATCACTGAACAATTAATTTGATAAGCTGTGTGGAGGCCCGACCCGGAATCGAACCGGGGTAAACGGATTTGCAGTCCGGTGCGTAACCACTCCGCCATCGGGCCTATCGCAGGATACCGCAGATACTGCGGACCCGCGCCCTAGCGGCAAGCGTTCTGGCGAGTCAATCCGATTGTGCAGAGGCATACCTGAATGCGCAAAAGTCGGGATTTAGAGCAAAGCACCGAGCTGGTTCGCCATTGTTTCATCGATGCCGAAATCGTGCTTCAGGCAGTCGAGGAGAGCATGCCGGGCGGCGGAGGCGAATTGATCGATGCAGGCGAACCGGGCGTCGTCGATCGCCTGGCCGGCGAGGTTCGCGTAGGTCAGTGCGGCGCTCGCCGCGATTGCGCGCAGAGCAAGGTGGTGGAGACGCATAGGATCGACGATTGCCCGTTGGGATGGTGGCAACGCGCGCGCGTTCATGCGGCGGCCTGCATGAAAGGTGTTAGGGCCTTTGGCGCCAAATCGGCGGACAGAGCCATCTGCGTGATCTGGCGTTGGGTCAGGCGGCTGCGCATGTCGCGTGCGCCTTGCAGGCAGGCCCACAGGCGCAAAATATCGTCGGCAAGGAGATCATCGAGGCGGGTCAAGGCAAATGGCACTGCACGATCGGCGCTGTCGAGCACCGCGGTTAGATCCCGTGCCAAAGCGCAGGCCATGCTGCGAGCGCGTAGCAGGTCTGCGCGCATCAATGCTGCTATGTACGGGGGTGCAAGCATATGGCCGATCTTTCACGCGGCGGCAGGGAAGCGCCTGCTCAGGTATTAGTGACTTAGCATAAATGCTAATAAATGCAAGTGGAGAATCGTGGGCTGGTAGCTTTGTCGCAAGTGACGATAGTGGGTTGGCGCATTAGGCAGGGACATACGCGTCGGGGTGGAGTAAAATGGATGTGGGCCTGTGGGCTCACATAGGAGGAGAACCTGATGACTGCTCTCAAATCAGTGCTGGCTGCTGCCGTGGCGCTGGGAATTCTGGCGACGCCGATGGCGGCCAGTGCGTATGGTTGGCATCACCATCATTGGCATCACTGGCATCACCACCATCATTGGCATTGATCGCTGATGCTATCGGCCCGCTGCTCCCTCGGGTGGGGTGGCGGGCCGACATCATCAGACCGGCAATTTACATCCTGCGCCCGACCCAGATCAATTTGCCGATGACATGGATGTCTTCGAGATCCGATGTCTGATCGGGTACGGTGGCATTGTCCGAGATGATCAGGATGCGGTCGCGGCCGTCTGAGCGAATCCGCCGCAGCCGCTTGATCATCCCGCCACCGGCATAATGGAAAGCCCAGATCAGGTCTGACGCTAACGGCAAGCGCTGGCTGGTGTCGATCAACAGCATATCGTTGCGCAACAGCGTGGGCTCCATGCTCTCGCCATGGCCGCCCACGATGACAAGCTGATCCGTTGGCGCCTTTGTGATCGCGCGGATGAAGCCGAGGTTGAAAGGAACCAACTCGGTGTCAGGGTAATCTTCCACCACTGCCGGACTGCCCATGCCGAGGCTGATGTCGGCCGAACGTACATAGGCCAGCTCATCTCGCGGCGTCGCCGGGTCGAGCCGGTCGCCCGTCAATCCGGGCAGGTCGGGCCGTTGGCGGCGCCAGCCGGGGAAATCCGGAAAGCGCACCTGAAGCTTTTCGAACGTCGGCTGGCTGAGACGCGTGGTCGCCATGCCGTTGAACGGGCGCAGGATGGTGGTGGGGGTGAGGCCAGCCTCCCGCGCCAGCGCACTGGGCGCGAGACGTGCCCAATTGCAAAGCTGCTTGATGAATGCGGTGTCTGATTCGATGCCGGCCATGGGAGTGATTTAGCACATTTGCTAAAAACTCGGCATAGTAATATTGCTATTGCAAATTTGAATAAAAGCTAATAGAGCTTATGGAGAATCGAGTACGGCTGCGGGGTCGATGGCATACGCACCCGCATTGCGCCCGGAGGAAGGCTATCCTTTGGCGCAAGAGGCCTGATCCCGGATCAAGTCCGGGATGACGATGTGGGCTGAGTTGGCGCTATGGGCCGACCCCCTTGCTCCCGATCGTTTCGACAGCGGGCACGAGCCGGATGCATTTACATTTGGGCTTTTCGAGCGGGCGTTGCGCGTTGCTGATTCATGGGTGCTTCGCGCGCTCGGCACTGCAGCTCTTCCGGAGAATCCCGTATGGCACATACCGCTGTTCGCACCAAAGCATCTGTGCGCAAGACGCCCGGCGCGCAGGACATGGTCGGCAAATTGCCGGGCGAGACCCATCGCGAATGGCAGGACCGGGTGGATGCTGCAACGCTGATCCGGCGTCATCCTGGCGAGCCGCTGATGCCGGCGGAGGCTGAAGCGCATGGCGATTATGTCGACAGCGTGGTCACGCATGTCGAGACTAATACTCGCACGCAGACCAGGCGTAATCGCCAGCAGTCGGCGCTGGGGCTGATGCATGAGCGCGGTACAATTTCGCCGGCTCAATTCGAAGCGGCCGGCCAGATCGCGCGGATTGCCGAAAATATCGCGCGCGCCTTGTCGCTGCGCGGATCGCGGCTGGAGCCGCGCGTCGATTTTGGCGGAAGCGCGCGCGACCTGCTGACCGAGCGGCTTTCACATGTGCGGATGGAAATGACTTATAACCGCTGGCGCGAACGGCTGCCGATGCCGCGGCGGATGGTCATCGATATGGTGATCGGCGATCGCGACCTGGTCGGGACGGCGCGGGCGCATAATGTGCCGTGGCGGGAAGCGCGGCGGCGGTTGATCGCGGCGCTCGATCTGTGGCTGGAGCTGCGCGACGCGGTGTGGCGCGAGGTCGGTGGCGAAGATGCCGCGCTGGCCTATCGGCGTTTGGGCGAAGGCAAGCTGAAGTAGAATAATTTTGAGAAAATTTGCAATCCTGCAAATTAGCGCTTGCCTTGCAACGAAAACTATGACAGATAGACATTATCGAAAGATGCGCCGACGGGGAAACGCTCCTTAGACGCAGGCTTCGTTTGAAACCTCGCCCGCTGGCCTTTTGGCTGTGCGGGCGTTTTTCGTTTTGGCGATCGGTTCAGGCGGCCCGGAGCGATCCGGGCGGCCTGCCCGCACCGGCATCCTGCGCATGGCACACATGGCCCCCTTGAACTTGCGCAAGAGCATGACCGCGTTGCGGGCGAATTCGCGAGGGGCCCGAGTGCATGGCTGAACCGCGCTGGCCGAGGCCGGCAAACCCGAAGCGGGCGCACCAACTGGCCGAACGCAAGCAGGCGGACAGCAAGACAGTGGCGGAACGCCGCTCGAACGCGGCATCGCTGCGTAAATTGGCACGGACGCATGCCGAGGTGGCTTTGCAGGTGCTGGCCGATGTCGCCACTACCGGCACCAGCGAGGCTTCGCGGATTTCGGCGGCGATGGCGTTTGCTCGATCGTGGTTATGGCAAGTCCGGGACCGCTCTAGCCGCAGACGGCGAGACCCAGGCACTCACCCTTTATCAGCGGATCGAACTGGTTGATGGCACCGCGGACAATCCCGAAGGAAAAGATCGCGCTACCGACAATCAGGATTGAACTGCCGCCGCGACTGCGACGGGTGTTTGGCGGGGCGGCGGATGTGCGGGGTGCCTATGGCGGGCGCGGTTCGGGCAAAACCCGATCATTCGCCTTAATGAGTGTCGTGCGGGCTTACCAATGGGCCGGGAACGGTGCGCAGGGCATTATCCTATGCGGGCGGCAGTTCATGAATTCGCTGGCCGACAGCTCGATGGAGGAAATTCGCGCGGCGATCGCGCTGCAGAGCTGGCTCGCGCCTTATTTCGACATTGGCGAGACTTATATCCGGACCAGCGCGGCGCTACCGGGGCGGATCGATTTCAGCTTCAGCGGGATGGACCGCAATATCGACAGCATCAAATCGAAAGCGCGGCTGAAGCTGGCGTGGATCGATGAGGCCGAGCCGGTGAGTGAAGCCGCCTGGGCCCGGCTGATCCCGACGCTGCGCGAAGCGGATAGCGAATTATGGGTGACGTGGAACCCGGAGCGCGAGGATAGCGCCACGCATCGGCGGTTTCGCGAGACGCGCGATCCGCGGATGCGGATAACGGCATTGAATTGGCAAGATAATCCGTGGTTTCCCAAGGTGCTGGACCGGCAGCGGCGGCGTGATGCGGCGCAGCGGCCCGATAGCTATCACCATGTGTGGGAAGGCGGGTTCTTGCGGCAGACCGAGGCGCAGGTGCTCAAGGGACGTGTGACGCAAGCGGAGTTCGTGCCGTTGCCCTATTGGCACGGGCCGTATTTTGGCGCCGATTGGGGATTTTCGGTCGATCCGACGGTGCTGGTGAAATGCTGGGTGGCTGGGCGGCGGCTGTATATCGAGGACGAGGCTTATGGCCATGAGGTGCCGATCGACGATACGCCGGCGCTGTTCGCGCGGATCGCCGGGGCGCCGGAGCATGTCATCCGGGCGGATAATTCGCGGCCCGAGACGATCAACTTTGTCGCCCGGCATGGTTTTCCGCGCTGTATCGCGGCCGATAAATGGCCCGGAAGCGTGGAGGACGGGGTCGAGCATCTGCGGTCCTATGAAGGCATCGTCATCCATTCACGCTGTGGGCATGCGTTTCGTGAAGCGCAGAGCTGGTCTTACCAGACCGACCGGCTGACGGGCGATGTGTTGCCGCTGTTGCGGCCGGGAGACGACCATGTGTGGGATGCCGTGCGCTATGCGCTGGCCCCGTTGATCCGGCGGCGCGGGCCTGCTGCGGTAAGGAAGCTGATTGTATGACTGCTGAGTTTGGATCTGCCCCTCAATCGCCGGACGTGCGCGTGGCTTCGGCGGCGGTGGCGACAATGGCGGCAGAATGGCCGATCCTGGATGGGCTGAGCGGGGGCACGCGGGCGATGCGTCGGGCCGGACGTCAGTTGCTGCCGCAGTTTCCGGCGGAAGACGATGCTGCTTATCAAGGGCGGCTCGACACTGCGGTGCTGACCAATTTCTTTGGTCGCACGGTTTCGGTGATGGCGGCCAAACCGTTCAGCCAGGCGGTGGGGCGAGCGCGGGTAGCGCCGGCGGTGGCGGAGTTTCTAGGCGATATCGATG
>CAXTOI010000201.1:0-6357 GCA_964245645.1 uncultured Novosphingobium sp.
CACTTAATCAGAGCTTCCCTAGTAGCACAAAGCCTGCTGCTCCACGACGATCATGCTATGCGGCGTCTATGCTGGTGCGCCATCTCTCTTATTTCGTGACGCTGGCGCGGGAGCGGCATTTCGCGCGCGCCGCCGCTGCCTGCCATGTCGCGCAACCGACGCTCTCCGCCGCGATCCGCAAACTTGAGGAGGATCTCGGCGTGCCGCTGGTAGTGCGTAGCCATCGCTATGCCGGGCTGACACCGGAGGGCGAGAAACTGCTTGTCTGGGGCCGCCAGATTCTCACTGATTACCAGAGCCTGCACGACGATCTGGCAGGTGCCCGCAAGGACGTCGTCGGCAAGCTGCGACTCGGCGTGATTCCGGCGGCGATGCCGGCCATGTCCTTCATCACCGAACGCTTCTGCGAGCAGAACCCGGCCGCAACTATCTAAATCCGTTCGCTTACCTCACGGGCGATTGCTGAGGGGCTGGATGCGTTCGATCTCGATGGCGGCGTCACCTATCTCGACAATGAGGCGATCCCGCATGTCGAGCGCGTGCCGCTGTATCGGGAGCGGTACAAGCTGATGTTGCCGAAAGGCCATGAGCTTGCCGGTCGATCCTCGGTGAGCTGGAAGCAGGCGGCGGGGGAGCGGCTCTGCCTGCTCGACCAATCGATGCAGAATCGGCGCATCATCGATCGCATCACCGCGTCGATCGGCGTCGCCGTCCACCCGACGGTGACCAGCAATTCCTTCCTCGCGGTCTGCAGCCATTTGCGCGGCGGCGGCTGGGCGAGCATCGTGCCGCACAGCTTTCTCCATGTGTTTGGTGCGCAGCCGGAGCTGGTCGCGATCGATCTTTTCGACCCGGTCCACAGCGAGGCGGTCGGCCTCGTCGTCTCCGATCGCGAGCCGCGTGCGCCGATGGTCGCGGCGCTACTGGCCGCCGTCTCGGCAATCGACATCGAGGCTGCCTTCGACACCATCTGATAGATAAATCCTATCAGGCGTTTAAAGACTTTCATTGGATCGGCGCCCTCCTGGAGCGCATATCGTCCGGCATCCGGTGTGCAAGCGGGATTCCTACAACCCCCGCCAGCCGGATCGAGGATGTGCAGACAGGCTGAACCGGGCGCGCTGCCAGGTATCCCCGCGCCAATGCGGGTAGCCCCGTCCGGCCGGTTGCCATCCTTGTCACTCCTGAGAGGACACGACATGGCGAAGATCGTATTGGTGCTCTATGACGATCCGGTCGACGGCTATCCGTCCAGCTATGCGCGGGACGATCTGCCGGCGATCGCCAGATATCCCGACGGCCAGACGCTCCCGACGCCCAAGGCGATCGATTTCCAGCCCGGCGTGATGCTGGGCTCGGTCTCCGGCGAATTGGGCCTGCGCAAATATCTCGAGGCGAACGGGCATACTCTTGTCGTCACCTCGAGCAAGGATGGCCCCGACTCCGTGCTCGAGCGGGAACTGGCCGACGCCGAGGTGGTGATCTCCCAGCCGTTCTGGCCGGCCTATCTCACAGCCGAGCGTATCTCCAAGGCGCCCAAGCTCAAGCTTGCGCTCACCGCCGGCATCGGCTCGGATCATGTTGACATCGATGCCGCGATCAAGGCCGGCATCACCGTTGCGGAAGTGACCTTCTGCAACTCGATCAGCGTCGCCGAGCATGTCGTGATGATGATTCTCGGCCTCGTGCGCAACTACATACCCTCTTATCAATGGGTGATGAAGGGCGGCTGGAACATCGCCGATTGCGTGAGCCGCTCCTACGATGTGGAGGGCATGCATGTGGGCACTGTCGCTGCAGGCCGGATCGGTCTTGCGGTGCTGAAGCGGCTCAAGCCGTTCGACATGCACCTCCACTATAACGATCGGCATCGCCTGCCGGAATCGGTGGAGAAGGAGCTCGGCCTCACCTGGCACGCGAAACGCGAGGACATGTATGGTGCGTGCGATGTCGTGACGCTCAACTGCCCGCTCCATTCGGAGACCGAGCATATGATAAACGAAGAGACGCTCAAGCTGTTCAAGCGCGGTGCTTATCTGGTCAACACCGCGCGCGGCAAATTGTGCGATCGCGACGCCGTGGTGCGCGCGCTGGAGAGCGGGCAACTCGCGGGCTATGCCGGCGACGTCTGGTTCCCGCAGCCGGCGCCGCAGGATCATCCCTGGCGAACGATGCCGCATCACGGCATGACGCCGCATATCTCAGGAACCTCGCTCTCTGCGCAGACGCGCTATGCGGCAGGCACGCGCGAGATTCTCGAATGCTTTTTTGAGGGGCGGCCGATCCGCGACGAATATCTGATCGTGGATGGCGGCAAACTTGCCGGCACCGGGGCGCACAGCTACGCAACCGGCAACGCCACCGGCGGATCGGAAGAGGCCGCCAAGTTCACCACGGTCTGACGATGGAGATGGCGGGAAGCGTCATGGATCGGTAACTCTGAGCCTGCTCACGCGCTTTCTCTCCCAACAGCCGGCGGCATCACGATGGTGCAGCGGTGTGCGACATGACCGGTGGCGGGCGGTCGATCATGAGGGTTAATCCTGGCCAGGCCCAGTACCTCGGGCAGAGGTCCAGCTCACCACTGCGGCCGTTGGCAGTAGTTGGTGCACCCGACAGGATTCGAACCTGTGACCCCTGCCTTCGGAGGGCAGTACTCTATCCAGCTGAGCTACGGATGCGCGAACTGGGCGGTTAGCAGTACCTTGGGAGAGGCGCCAGAGGCTATTTGCATATCGCACCGGGGTGCGAATGCATGCTCGCAGCGGCGCCGGCGTCGGCATGGACCGCGGTGGTACCGATGCCGACGCGGCGCGCAGGCATTTCTTGCGGGCGCAGGGATCGTGCCGGAGAATGAGGTTGGCATCGCCATTCACGCGTCTGCGCAGATGCCTGGCGGGGGTTTCGGCCTCTCTTGCCTGCGGAACAATCGTGTTCCGGCACCGTTTTTCGGTGCAGGTTGCTGAATATCGCCTGCAGAGCGCATTCGCAGGCGGTTCAGTAGCCCGATCGTAGTCACGAGCAGTGCCCATGAAGACATCGCCACCAGCGATGACAGGCACGCCGGACGTTCACGCTGAGGAGAAGACCATGAAGAAATTACTGTTGGCGGCAACCGCGCTGATGCTTTCTGCCGGGGCGTTTGCCCAGATGCCGCCGCCGGGGCCAGGTTGGAATGGTGGCCCGCCGCCACCGGGAGCCGGGCCGGGCTGGCAACGTGGTGGGCCGGGCTGGGATGCCAATGCCTTTTGGCGCGGCGCACCGGATAATCCGAACGAGCGCATTCACTTCCTCCGGGATCGCATCAACCGCGGTCGGATGGACGGCAGCCTCGA
Source organism: uncultured Novosphingobium sp. (assembly GCA_964245645.1). Taxonomy (GTDB): domain Bacteria; phylum Pseudomonadota; class Alphaproteobacteria; order Sphingomonadales; family Sphingomonadaceae; genus Novosphingobium. Next base: position 3,336 of record CAXTOI010000201.1, read on the forward strand.
TCCGCGGGAATATGCTCGCGTCAATGGCGAGCTGAACGGCCTGCAGCGCTGGATCGAGCGCATGCATTGGCAGGACCAAGGTCACCTCACCCCCGACCAGCGCGGCCGGGTACAGGGGCGGCTTGACCAGATCAGCCAGCAGATCCGCTGGATGCGCCACAACGGCTGGTAAGCCGGGCAACCAGCGACGGCACAGCCCGCGTCCGGAAACGGTCGCGGGCTGTATTGTGCCAGCGGGCTGGCGCCGGGATGACGAGAGCGGGGTGAGGATCGGCGTGACGGGTTGCCCCTGGTGAAAAGACAGCATTGCTCCCATGACAGGATATGATTTCAAACGAATCCATCGTCACCATCAGTGGCCTCGAAAAAATCTACCAGGGCGGACATCGCGCGCTCGATGCGGTCGATCTGACCATTCGGCGGGGCGAGATCTTTGCGCTGCTCGGGCCTAACGGCGCGGGCAAGACAACGCTGATCGGGATCGTCTGCGGGCTGGTGCGGGCGACCGGCGGCACGGTGATCGCCGATGGGCATGACATCGTGAAGGATTATCGCGCAGCGCGGGCGAAGATCGGGCTGGTGCCGCAGGAACTGGCCACCGACATGTTCGAGACGGTGTGGCATTCGGTCAATTACAGCCGCGGTCTGTTCGGCAAGCCGCGCGACTACGCCTATGTCGAACAGGTGCTGCGCGATTTGTCGCTGTGGGACAAGCGCGACAGCAAGATCGGGGCGTTGTCGGGGGGCATGAAACGGCGCGTGCTGATCGCCAAGGCGCTGTCGCACGAGCCGCGCATCCTGTTCCTCGACGAGCCGACCGCCGGCGTCGATGTCGAGCTGCGCCGCGACATGTGGGAGATGGTGCGCAAGCTGCGCGAGCAGGGGGTGACGATTATCCTGACCACGCATTATATCGAGGAGGCCGAGGAAATGGCCGACCGCATCGGCGTGATCGCCGACGGCAAGATCATTTTGATCGAGGAAAAGCGTGCGTTGATGGAGAAGCTCGGGCGGACGCGGGTGACGATCGGGTTGAAAGCCGCGCTCGCGGCCTTGCCGCCGGAACTGGCGGACGAGCATCTGGCGCTGGCGCAAGATGGGCTTTCGCTCGTGCTGACGGTGACCGGCGAGCATGATGGTGCGGCCGCTACCGCCGATCTGGTCAAGCGCATTGCGGCGGCGGGGATCGATTTTGCCGCGATCGCGACGACGCGCTCGACGCTGGAGGATATCTTCGTCGACCTGGTGGAAAAGCGCGTATGAACCTGCAGGCCATCCGCGCGATCTACAGCTTCGAGGTGGGGCGCACGCTGCGCACGCTGTTTCAGAGCCTGGCGTCGCCGGTGATCTCGACTTCGCTGTATTTCATCGTGTTCGGCTCGGCGATCGGGTCGCGGATGCATATGATCGGCGGAGTCAGCTATGGCGCGTTCATCGTGCCGGGGCTGATCATGCTGGCTTTGCTGACCGAGAGCACCGCGAACGCGTCCTTTGGAATATATCTGCCTCGCTTTACCGGCACGATCTACGAGCTGCTATCGGCGCCGGTGTCGGCCTTCGAGGCGCTGATCGGCTATGTCGGTGCGGCGGCGACCAAATCGATGGTGCTGGGAATGATCATCGCCGCCACCGCGCGGCTGTTCGTGCCGTATGGGATCGTGCATCCGGTCTGGGCGGTGGCATTCCTGGTGCTGACCTCGATCACCTTCAGCCTGTTCGGGTTCATCCTCGGGCTGTGGGCGGACGGGTTCGAGAAGCTGCAGGTGGTGCCGATCATGATCATCACCCCGCTGACGTTTCTAGGCGGCACCTTCTACTCGATCGCGATGCTGCCGCGGGCGTGGCAGACGGTGACGCTGTTCAATCCGATCGTCTATCTGGTGAGCGGCTTCCGCTGGGCTTTTTATGGGCAGGCCGATGTCGATGTAGGTTTCAGCCTGGGGATGATCGTGGTGTTCATGGTGATCTGCGTCGGGATTATTGCCTGGGTGTTCAAGACCGGGTGGCGGTTGCGGACCTAGGACAAGAATGTTCGATTCAACCAAGTCGGATCAACATCCAGACCCGACAGGATGGAGATGCGAACACCGTCTGCCCTTGCGCTCTGCCGCTTTGACCAATGCCGAAAATCAGGCGCGAGGGCGTGATCCTCGATCGGCTTGCTGCGCAGCGGACATGAAAAACGGGGCGGTCCATTCGGGACCGCCCCGCAGGCCTGGCGATAAGGTTCAAGCCGTCAGTGGCGCCGGGCGGCGGCGGCGGACACCGGCTCCGACCAGACCCAAACCAACAAGCATCAACGCCCATGTGCCGGGTTCCGGCACGGCGGCTACCGTTGCCGTCAAGTCGCCACTGACGGTGCCGGCACCGATGTTGGTGAAGCTCAAGGTGTTGAAAGTGACGTTAACACCGTCGATGTTGGTGGTGTTGCCGCCGATCGTGATGGAGTCAGATGTAGAAATAATGATCGTGTAGGGCACCGAGTAGGTGACGGCGGAGCCATCGACAGTAGCCGTGTCGCTGAACGTCCCGGTGTAAGTACCTCCATTGACCGAATTAACGCCAACCGTGAAATCGACGGTATTAACCAGGTATGTTCCCGGAGCGCTGGCAACGCCGGTAACGCCGTTCAGCAAAATCTGGTCGTACGGCGAACCGATGGTGTCGCCGAGACCATTGAACCCGACCGTATCGGTAACGTAGGTAGCTGCGGCCGCCGGGGCGGCAGAGATCAGCGCGAGCGCACCAGCGATTATCAGCTTCTTCATCAGTTATAGCTCCTGAAAATGTACCACATACCTTTCAAGAACCGTGCCAACGCAAATTAACCATATTATTTATATGGTTAGATCATTACTTTTAGATATTTTATTAACATATGTAAGCAGTGCTGACAGGTTTGCGGCTGGAACTACCTTGATCGCGGCTTGTACCACCGCGGGCTGTCAATGGTGATCATCGGCTCAACGAGATCGTGTCCCAAGGCGTGGTGTAGCTTGTTGGGGCCACCGCGATTTTCGGC
>CAXTOI010000202.1:0-6348 GCA_964245645.1 uncultured Novosphingobium sp.
AGGCAGGTGAAATGCGCCATCTGGCACCCGGTCGTGAACGCGAAGGAGGCATCGCGTGGCAAGTCGAGGACGTCCTTCAGCCACGCGCCGGCGACTTCCTCCACGATCGCCGCGGCTGGGCCGCAGGCATAAAGCGTGGCATTGTTATCCCAGGTCGAGGTGAGCCAATCGGCGGCCAGCGCCGACGGCAGGGCACCGCCGATCACCCAGGCGAAGAAGCGGCCACCGGCGGAACCGAGGTGTCCACCGGCTGTTGCCGCCACGAGCTCGTCGATGACCTGCTCGGCCGGGACGGCATCATTCCCGAGCGGGACACCAAGCCTGGAGCGGAGCGTCGCCGCGTTGACTGACGCCACCACCGGGGCATTATTGAGGCCGTCAAGAAAGTCGGCGGCGTAAGCTTGCGTGCGCTGAAGCAGTTCGCGTGTTTCGATCATAAGGCCTCGCTCTGGATGTGAGCTCGACGCCAACCATATAAACGATCCGACCGCACCCCGCTTCTTGCGATCAATCAAAACGCTCAGGAATAAATGAGCCGGGCCTTATGACATGACTTGGGTAGCCTGACATGGTGCGAGCGGATGAGGCGGACCGGCTGCTACTGCTGCAAGGCGCGCCAAGAGCGGCCCGGAAGCAATTCCACCATTGCCCGACATTGACGGTGCGGTCGAAAGCAAGTTGACCGTCCGCGTCAGCTTACTGCCGCCCTTGTTTTTTCGGTAGGCGAAGCCCAAATCTTGCCGATGACCAAACTTTCCTTCCTCGATCTCGTCCCCGTCCTCGAAGGCGGCACCATCGGCACTGCGCTGGCCAACGCTCGCGACATCGCCGCGCACTGCGAGGCGCTTGGGTTTGAGCGCTATTGGGTGGCGGAGCATCACGGCATGGCCGGGGTCGGCTCGGCGGCGACCAGCGTCGTGCTCGCACATATCGGCGCCGTGACGCGCACCATGCGGATCGGATCGGGCGGGATCATGCTGCCCAACCATGCGCCGTTGCAGATCGCCGAGCAATTCGGCACGCTGGATGCGCTGTTTCCCGGGCGCGTCGATCTGGGCCTGGGCCGGGCGCCGGGATCGGATGGGCGGGTCGCGCAAGCCCTGCGGCGCACGCTGAACAGCTCGCCCGATGGCTTCGTGCAGGATGTGCTGGAATTGCAGGCCTATTTTGCCGGCAGCGATCAGCTCGGGTTCAAGGCCGTGCCTGGGGCGGGGGCGGATGTGGCGCTATGGATTCTGGGCTCCAGCACCTATGGCGCGCAAGTCGCGGCGGCGCTGGGGCTGCCGTTCGGTTTCGCCTCGCATTTCGCGCCGCAGATGCTCGATCAGGCACTGGCGATCTATCGCGCCAACTTCCGCCCCTCGGCAGTGCTGGCGCAGCCTTATGCAGCGGCCGGGTTCAATGTCTTTGCCGCCGATACCGATGCAGAGGCGCAATTGGTGGCATCCTCGATGCAGCAGACCTTCGTGGCGCTTCGCAGCGGCGCGCCGCTCACCGGGTTCCGCCCGCCGATGGCCGGCTATTACGCCAGCCTGCCCGCACAGTTCCAGCACATGCTGCAAGACGCGATGACCTGCGCCGCGATCGGCACGCGCGATGTCGTGGCGGATCGCCTGCGCAAATTCATCACACGCACGCAGGTGGATGAGGTGATCCTGACCAGCCAGATCTACGATCATGCGGCGCGCAAGCGCAGCATTGCGATCGCAGTGGAGGCGATGGCGGGGGTAGGCGTGGAAAGCGTGCCAGCTTGACCTAAATCCTCCTCCTCTGGAGAGGTGCGTCGCGCAGCGAGGCGGAGGGGGCCAATCTCTTTGCCCTTTGGGTATCCATTCCCCCTCCGTCAGCCCTGCGGGCTGCCACCTCCCCCAACGGGGGAGGATTTAAGGCAGCATCACCGCATCGTGAACCGCTCCACGATCCGGATCGCCGCCGCAACCGCAGAGTCGCGGTCCAGCTCCGACGTATCGAGCAGCGCTGCCTCCTTTGCAGCCACCAGTGGGGCAACTGCGCGATTCCGATCGCGTTCATCGCGCAGCGCCAGGTCAGCCTCTATCTCCGCCAACGCAACACTGCGGCCGGAACTTTGCATTTCCAGATAGCGCCGCATCGCGCGAGCCGCCACGCTGGCGGTGACGAACAGCTTGGCTTCGGCTTCGGGCGCAATCACCGTGCCGATGTCGCGGCCATCGAGCACCGCGCCGCCGGGCTGCAAGGCGAAGGCACGCTGGCGGTCGAACAACGCAGCCCGGACGGCCGGGTGAACCGAAACCCGGCTGGCCAGCCCGCCGCTGGCTTCGCTGCGCAATTCCGGATCGGCGAGCAGCGCATCGTCAAAGGCGCAAGCCGCCAGCGCATCGGCTGCGACATCAGGATCGCCTCCGGTCAGCGCAACCTGCCGCGCCACCGCGCGGTACAGCAAGCCGGTATCAAGATGCGGCAGGTGGTAATGCGCGGCCAGGGCGGCGGCGATGGTGCCCTTTCCCGAGGCGGTCGGGCCATCCACGGCGATGATCATGGCACAGTGCCGAGGCTGTCCAGGAGGGCTTCGAACGCCGGAAAGCTGGTGGCGATCGGCCGTGTGTCATCCACTTCCACCCCGGCGCGGCTCACCAGCCCGGCAATCGCCATGGTCATGGCGACGCGGTGGTCGAGATGCGTCGCGATGCGCGTGTTATTGCCGCCGGGCGGGGGCTCGCCATCGCTGCCATCGATGATCAGCCCGTCCGCCGTTTCGGCAACACGCGCGCCGGCTGCGCTCAGGGCAGCGGCCATCACTGCCAGCCGATCCGATTCCTTGACCCGCAGTTCTTCCAGCCCGGTGGTCGTGGTGCGGCCCTTCGCCAATGCGGCAGCGAGGAACAGGATCGGGAATTCATCGATCATGCTCGGCGCCAGCGCGGGATCGACAGCGATGCCGGTCAGTGCCGAGTGGCGCACACGCAGATCCGCCACGGGTTCGCCGCCCACCTCGCGCGGGTTCGACGCCTCGATCGAACCGCCCATCTGGCGCAGCACGGTGATCAGGCCGGCGCGGGTGGGGTTCAGCCCGACGTTGCGGATCATCACCTCGCTGCCCGGCACCAGCAACGCCGCGACGATGAAGAACGCCGCCGAGGATGGATCGCCGGGCACATCGATGATCTGCGCACGCAATTCGGCTTCGCCGCGGATGCGGATGATGCGGGTGCCGCCGGCCTCGCATTCCACGGTCAGTTCGGCGCCGAAGCCGGCCAGCATGCGCTCCGAATGATCGCGCGTCGCGATCGGCTCGATCACCGTGGTTACGCCCGGGGTGTTCAGCCCCGCCAGCAGGATCGCGCTTTTGACTTGAGCGGAGGCGACCGGCAGGCGGTATTCGATCGGCACGGCGGGCATGGCGCCGCGCAACATCAGCGGCAGGCGGCCGCCGGGCGAAGCGGTGATATCGGCGCCCATGCGGCTCAGCGGCTCGATCGCCCGGCCCATCGGCCGTTTCGACAGACTGGCATCGCCGGTGAACGTAGCGGTGATGGCATGACCGGCGATCAGGCCCATCAGCAGCCGGGTCGAAGTGCCCGAATTGCCCATGTCGAGCGCGGTCTGCGGCTGCAGCAGCGCGCCGACGCCGACGCCATGCACGCGCCACTCGCGCCCCCCAACGCTAGCGCCGCCCTGGGTGATCGTGGCGCCCATTGCGCGCATCGCGGCGGCGGTGGCCATGACGTCCTCGCCCTCCAGCAGGCCCGAGATGCGGCTTTCTCCCACCGCCATTGCCGACAGCATCAGCGAGCGGTGGCTGATCGATTTGTCGCCAGGCACGCGAAAATCGCCGCGCAGGGCCCCGGCGGCCATGAACCGGCGCGGGCGCATGGCGCGATCGGACCCGGCAAGATCGGATTGAGACACGGAACTCGGGCACTTTCATCGGAGGCAGCGCGGCAGGTCTGCGCGCCTTTGACAGCGCAGTTGCGCTATGGCAAGGCGCGCGGCTTGCCGACTGGCGTGAGCCGAGATCGTGCTTATCTATCGAATTCGGCATGCTGCAGGGCGGTGTGTCTCCAGCTGAGGAATTACCATGGTCAAGCCTGAATGGGGCGCCAAGCACGGCTGCCCGAAGTGCGGCACACGCTTCTACGATCTCGGCAAAGGCGATCCGATTACCTGCATCGAATGCGGCTATGTCTGGCATGCCGACCCGGTGCTGAAGTCGAAGCAGCCGATTCCCTACGAAGAAGTGCAAAAGGCCAAGGTCGTCGAGACGGCCGATGGCGATCTGGCCGAAGAAGACATCGATATCGACGATGACGGCGATTCGCCCGATAACGACGTGGATCTGGGCGGCGACGAAGACCTCGGCGTACCGGGCCACGACGACGGCGACGAGCACGAAATGTGATCAGTGATCAGTTTTCAGTTTTCAGTTTTCAGAAGGCTTTCTGACTACTCACTGATCACTGATCACTGAACCCTTGCCAATCTGGAATGCCGCTCGTAAGGGGCGTGCCTTCCGGCGATAGCTGGAGGAATGGCACGGGGCCTTAGCTCAGCTGGGAGAGCGCCTGCATGGCATGCAGGAGGTCAGCGGTTCGATCCCGCTAGGCTCCACCAGTTTTGTGGATAAGAAACCGTCCGGGGGACGGTTTCCCGCAAAACTCCCGAGCGCAAGCGAGGGGTGACGCGTAAAGAAATCGTCCGAGGGACGATTTTGGTGAAAACTCCCGAGCGCAAGCGAGGGGTATTTGGATTTCGCCTGATGGCGCGCTGGCTGACGAGGTTTCGTTCGCCGGCGTTTTTGCCTTTCGGGTGGTCAGGCGCTACGGCGCTGGTATTGGTACGACGCTGGTCAGCGAGGTTTCGCTCACCGGTGATTTTTGCGTGGCGGAGTTGAAGTCGCATGTTCGATAGTCTGGCAGACCGGCTTGGCGGCGTTTTCGACAAGCTGCGCGGGCGTGGCGCGTTGCAGGAGCAGGACGTGCGCGACGCCATGCGCGAAGTGCGCGTCGCCTTGCTGGAGGCCGATGTCGCGCTGCCGGTGGTGCGGCGCTTCATCGACCAGGTGACCGAGCTGGCGGTCGGCCAGAGCGTGCTGAAATCGGTTACGCCCGGCCAGCAGGTGGTCAAGATCGTCAATGACGCGCTGGTCGAGATGCTCGGCGGCGCCGAGAGCGTTGGCCTTGATCTGGCCGCCACGCCGCCGGTGGTGATCATGATGGTCGGGCTGCAGGGCTCGGGCAAGACCACGACCACCGCCAAGCTGGGCAAGCTGCTCAAGGAACAGCAAGGCAAGAAGGTGATGATGGCGTCGCTCGACGTCAACCGCCCCGCCGCGCAGGAGCAATTGCACGTGCTGGGAAGCCAGGTCGGCGTGGCCACGCTGCCGATCATCGCCGGGCAGCAGCCGACCGATATCGCCGCGCGTGCGCTGCATTCCGCGCGGCTGCAGGCGGTCGATGTGCTGCTGCTCGACACCGCCGGCCGGCTGCATGTCGATCAGCAACTGATGGACGAGATGCGCAGCGTTGCGGAGATCGCCGATCCGCGCGAGGCGCTGCTGGTGGTCGACGCGCTCACCGGGCAGGACGCAGTCAATGTTGCGCAGAGTTTTGCCGGCCAGATCGCGCTGACCGGGGTGGTGCTGACGCGGATGGACGGCGATGCGCGCGGCGGCGCGGCGCTGTCGATGCGCGCGGTCACCGGCAAGCCGATCAAATTTGCCGGTACCGGCGAAAAACTGGATGCGATCGAGCCGTTCCATCCGGGGCGCGTTGCCGGGCGTATCCTGGGCATGGGCGATGTCGTCAGCCTGGTCGAGCGGGCGGCGGCGGCAGTCAGTGCCGACGATGCCGAGCGGCTGGCCCAGCGCATGGCCAAGGGTCAGTTCGACATGACCGACCTGCGGCTGCAACTGCGTCAGATGCAGAACATGGGCGGCCTTGGCATGTTGGCCGGGATGATGCCGGGGATGAAGAAGGCCAAGGCGGCGATGGCGCAGTCGGGCATGGACGACCGGGTGCTGCTGCGCATGGATGCGATCATCGGCTCGATGACCCCCAAGGAGCGCGCCAAGCCCGATCTGCTTAACGCCAAGCGCAAGATCCGCGTCGCCAAGGGATCGGGCGTGCAGGTGCAGGACATCAACAAGCTCATCAAGATGCACCAGGAAATGGAGCGGGCGATGAAGCAGATCAAGAAGATGGGCGGCATGAAGGGCCTGGCCGCGTTGTTCGGCGGTGGCGGTGGGTTCTCGGGTGGCGGCGGCGCTGGCGGCGTGGGCGGACCGCCGGGGCTGGGCTGAATGGGCGGCGGCGCCTTGCCCGGCCTTGGTGGCTCCGACTTTTCGAAGTTTTTGAAGAAGTGAGGCGGGAT
>CAXTOI010000203.1:0-3591 GCA_964245645.1 uncultured Novosphingobium sp.
CGAACGGGGGAGGAGCAGAAATGCGTTAATCTCCGAAGGGTTACGCTATGATTTCGCCGCTGCCGCTTCGAGCTTCGCCGGTTGGAGCGTCGGTTCGTTCCGATCGACGATCGCTTCGACAATGGCCGGCCCCGGATGGCTGAACGCGGCGCGCAGTGCGGGTTTGATTTGAGCGGGGGTCTCGCAGCGGAAGCCCTGCGCGCCGCACGATCTGGCAAAAGCGACAAAATCGATGGGCGACAAATCGGTGCCGAAATTGCCGAATCCCGCTTCCTGCTGTTCGTGGATCACCTCGGCCAGCGCGTCGTTCCTCAGGATCACCACCTTGATCGGCAGCTGGTTCTGCACCGCGGTAGTCAATTCGGCCATCAGCATCGCGAAGCCGCCGTCGCCGACCACGGCGATCACCGGGCGATCCGGATAAGCCAGGGCCGCGGCATTGGCGTAAGGCAGGCCGGGCGCCATGGTGTCGAGCATGCCGGGGCTGATCAGCTGGTGGCCGGATTTGAAGCGTATATGGCGCGCCGCGAAGTGCGTATTGGCACCGCAGTCGAACGTGACGATGGCGTTGTCCGGCAGCAGGTCGCTCACCGCCCGAACCACCATCTGGGGCCGCAGCGGATGGCGCGGGGTGGTTTCGATCCGCTCCAGCAGCTTGGACCAGTCCTGCATGCGGCTTTGGGCTTCGGTCAGGAAGCTGCGGTCGCTCTTGCGTTGCAGCAGCGGCAGCAGCGCAGCCAGAGTGGCCTGGCAATCACCGACCAGCCCGACCTCGATCGGATAGCGCAAGCCGAGGCGATCGGGCTTGATATCCACCTGGATGCCGCGCGCCTGGCCGGGCCTGGGGTAATAATCGATCCACGGCATCGTCGAGCCCAGGATCAGCACCGTGTCGCAGGCGTGCATCGCCCATTCCGACGGCGCCGTGCCGAGGTGGCCGATGCCGCCGGTGGTGAAGGGCGAATCGTCGGGGATCGTGGTGTGGCCGAGCAGCGCCTTGGCGACCGGTGCGCCCAGCGTGTCGGCCAACTGCTCGACCTCCTTGCGCGCCGACAAGCAGCCCTGGCCGACCAGGATGGCGATCCGCTGACCGGCGTTGAGCAGATCGGCGGCGGCATGGAGCTGGTCCAGCGCGGGGGCCGCCGCGATCGGTTCCCACGACGCGGATGTCCGGAGGCCGTGGTTCTCCATCGAGGGCTGGTCATCGGCCAGCTTGTAGCCCTGGACGTCCTTGCCGCAGGCGAGATGCGCCACGCCACGTTCGCCGAGCGCTGCCCGGCAGGCGCGATCGGCAACCACCAAAGCATGTGCCGGGCCGGTCACTTCGGTGTTGAACAGCGCCACGTCTTCCATCAGGCGCTTGGTGTCGATCGCCTGGATGAAGCGCAGATCGCGCAGGTCGTGGTAAGTGGTCCCGGTGATGGCGACCACGGGCGCGCCATCCTGCCGGGCGTCGTACAAGCCATTCATCAGATGGATCGCACCGGGGCCGGTCGTGCCGACGCAAGCGCCGAGCCGGCCGGTCAGTTTCGCAAAGCCCGAGGCCATGAACGCCGCGGCCTCTTCATGGCGCACGCCGATGAAGCGTATCCGGTCCTGGCGCTTGCGGATTGCTTCGATGAGGGCGCGATACCGTCGCCGACCATGCCGAAGATGAATGGCGCGCCCCAGGAGATCAGCGTTTCGACCAGGATGTCCGAGGTGGTCATCTGGCAATCCGGCAGGGGACTCGGCTGCCGGTTAAGGTTTGCCTTGCCGATCGAGGGCTGAGCCGAGGCCGGACCGCCCAGCGCGAGAGTGCCCAGTCCCGCGGCTCCGAACAGGCCGAAAACTTCGCGGCGATCGTATCCCGATCCACTTCCACCGTCAGACATGACGTCAACTCCTGAGCGCGCTTCTGCAACTCACCAAGGCGCAGGCGGTTGCCGATCAGGATTATTCCGCATGATCGGCAGTCGGGCGACCCTTCGTACATAGGCCGGCGACGGCCTCACGGTTCGGCGGCATTTTCTTCATGACCATGCGTCGCCAGTACCGCGGCCAGGCTGATGATCGCGGCCAGCGCAAGCCATACCCCCGGTATCGCGCGATTGCCGGTCCGGTCGATCAGCCAGGTGTCGATGAACGGACTGAAGCCGCCGACCGCCGTGGCCAGGCTGTAGGCGAGGCTGAACCCCGATGCCCGCACCTGGGGAGGCACGACTTCGGTCAGGTAGACGACCATCGCCGAGTTGTAGCTGGCGTAGATCGCCGATAGCCACAGCTCCACTGCCAGCAGCCTGCCCACCGAGGGATGCGCCGCCAGCCAGGCCATGGCCGGATAAGCAGTGACGACCGCCAGCACGGTGCAGGCAATCAGGATCGGCTTGCGGCCGATGCGGTCCGACAAGGCGCCCATGATCGGCAGCCAGATCAGGTTGGAGGCGCCCACGCCGGCAGTGACCAGCAGACTGTCGCGCTCGGGCAGGTGCAGCAGCTTGCCGAAGATCGGCGTGTACGCAGTGATCATGTAGAAGCTGACGGTGGTCATCAGCACCAGCCCGATGCCGCCGACAACCGCCGATCTGCCTTGCCACAATGTCCTGGCGATCTCGCCGATCGTCGGTGCGGTCCCGCGCCGGGCGAAGCCTTCGCTTTCGCGCAGATGGCGGCGCAGGACAAATAGCAGCGGCACCACCGCGCAACCCAGCGCGAGCGGAATGCGCCAACCCCAGGAAGTCAATTGCGCCGGGGTCAGCACCCCGGTCAAGGCAACCCCAATCGATGCCGCCACGATCACCGCAACCTGCTGCGACGCCGATTGCCACGAGACATAGAAGCCCTTGGCGCCAGGCGGCGCGATTTCGGCCAGATAAACCGAAACGCTGCCAAGCTCGGCGCCCGCCGAAAACCCCTGCAGCAGCCGCCCGAACAGAACGAGCACCGGCGCCAGCACGCCGATCGCGGCATAAGCGGGGGTGACGGTCAAGGTGAGAATGCCCACGCTCATCAACGCCAGCGTCAGCAACAGCCCGGCCCGCCGGCCATGCCGGTCGGTAAACATGCCCAGCACGATCGCACCCAGCGGGCGCATCAGGAAGCCGACGCCGAAGGTTGCCAATGCCTTGAGGAGAGTGCTCGTCGCACTGCTGCCGGGGAAATAGGCGGCGCCGATGGCGCCGGCGAAATAGCCGAACACCATGAAGTCGTACATTTCCAGGAAATTGCCGCTGGCGACGCGGAAAACGTCGCCGGCGCGGCTATGGTTGCCGCCTTGGGCAGGGTTATGGCTCATCGATGTTCATGCCCGGCATTGGTGTGCACCCCGCTGACGAACCATAGATGGGCGCCGGAGGTATGTCGAACTCCGGCCGAAAGCCGTCAGCGCAGCGGCGCAGCGCTGGGACTGACCCGAGCAAGATTCGCATCGAGCGCAATGCAGCGTGTTCAATTCGTCGCATTTGCGTGCCAAGGGTGGTGAAACGAACCGCTAGGGGGCCGAGTCCGATGCGTTTGAATTTCTGGCAGACTATCGCTGTAGCGGCGCTGGCGGCCGTGGTCTTCGACGACATCCTGCCAGAAGTTAGCGAGCTGCAATGCCGTGCAAACTTT
>CAXTOI010000203.1:3601-6335 GCA_964245645.1 uncultured Novosphingobium sp.
GCGGCGCTGGCAGGTGTCCCGCTCAGCGCTGCCGCCAAGCCGATCGCTGTGCCGCCCGTGCCTGTCACGACGCAGCCGCCGGCACAGGATGCCGAAATCGCGCGCTACTTCAGCGACCCAGCCACCGCCGCAGCGCTGCCGCGCGCACAGACGATCGCCCTGCTGCGCGCCCGCATCAAATATGTCTTCGTGATTTTCAACGAGAATGAGAGCTTCGATCACGAATTCGGTACTTTTCCGGGCGCCAACGGGCTCTTTTCAACCGGTACCGGGCCGCGTGACGCTACGGCGACGCCGGGTTTCAACCAAGCCTATACCGACAGCTCGATCGGCGCCACCGTCACCGTGCGTCCGTTCCGGCTCGGCCCGGAGCAGAACGCGAGTTTCATGGACAGCGCCGATCACGGGCATCAGTCGCTGGCGCGCAAGCTGCATGTGATCGATGGCGCAGCGCGCATGGACAATTTCGCCCAGGTCGAGTTCGACGGCCACACCGGTCCGGTCAAGACCGCCGATGACGTCGCCGCGGGCCGCCAGCGCGCCAATCTGGTGATGTCATACATCGACTGCGACACCATCCCGTTCTTCTGGCGCTATGCCAGCCGGTTTACGCTGTTCGACAATATCTTCGCCACCGAGGATACTCCCTCCACGCCGAACGCGATTGCCATGATCGCCGGTCAATCGGGCGAAACGCAATGGGTAAAGCATGGCGCAGCGGGTGAAACGAAGCCGATGTCGGGCCAGGTGCAGTTCGACCCCTACACGGGCATCGGCACCACCCAGGGCGTACCGGTGGTCGATGATCCCAATCCTTATTGGGGCTCGCAATTCGATCCCAATACCGAAGCCGACCGCGACCCGACGTCCCCCAGGGAGGGGTACGGCGCCGGCAAATCCGGGAACGGCTATAACGTCGCCCGCAACCTGACTTTCGCCACCGTGCCGCTGATCGCGATGGGCTCGGGGATCGATGCTACGCTGGCCGGCGATCGCCATGCCGAGAGCAATGAAGCCGATATCCGGCGCGACATCCCCGTGATCGCCGCTACCGGCAACCGCCAGGTCGCCTGGCGCTGGTACCAGAACGGCTATGACCATGAGCCGACCGACCCGCCGGGCGTGACGACGCACGGTAATTTTGCCGCGCACCACGATGCACCGCAATATTTCGGCTATCTGGCCGATAACCCCGCGACGCTCGGCGCGATGCGCGGCGAAGGCGATTTCTTCGCTGACATCGCGGCCAACAAGCTGCCTGCCGATGGCGGCATCGTCTATATCCGCGGCGGCTGGGGCAATCTGACGGCGATGCAGCCGCCGATCCAGAACCCGCATTATCCGGCAGACCTGACGCCGCATGACATCAACTCGATCCAGGTCGTGAAAAGCGGCGATGACGATCACCCCGCCTATGCCGACCACCAGATCAGCGAGACCATGGCCGCGCGGGTGATCAATGCCATCGCGGGCAACCCGGCGTTGTGGGCGCAAAGCGCAATCGTGATCACCTATGACGAGTCCGATGGCTTCTACGACCACGTCGCGCCGCGCATCCTGGCCTACGGTCCCGACGGCCTGCCGCTGTCGCGCGGCATCCGCGTGCCGCTGCTGCTGATCTCGCCTTACGCGCGGGCGCATGTCGTCAGCCACGCCGAAGGCGATCACAACGCGGTGATCGAGACGATCGAGGATGTGTTCGGCCTGCCTGCACTCGCGAGCCTGCCCGAGGAACAGGATGCGCTGCTGAAGGGTGACAGTCCCGAGTTCAACCGCTTCGGCCCTGCCGGCTTTCACCAGACCCATCTCGGCCCGCGCGACATCAATTCGCCGATCACCGACAGCCTGATTTCGGGCTTCGATCCGGCGCGACTGCAAGGCAAGGCGCCGCCGCTGCCGGGCAGCTACGCGATGATCCCCGATCGACTGGTGCAGAATTTGCCGCATTACGCAGGCAGGGGATGCGCAGGGATCGGCGTGACGCCGGTCGATCTCACACAAAATACCCGGGTGCCGGTGCCCGCGCATTTCAACACGCTGCCCGCGACGCTGCCCGATTACAACAGCCCGGCGCCATGATCGCCGTCTTGCTCGCGGCGGCGGCGGCTGCTGCGCCGGCGCTATTCCGCTGTGGTGCGGTCGAGCGGCCGGGCATCGCCGAACGCGGCGAAGATGGCATTTGGCGCGGCATGGCGATCGATCTTTGCCGGCAGGCGGCGCACGGCAGCGCGATCGCCTTCCGTCCCTATCGGCAGCCGGATGACCTGCGCGATGCAGCGCGTGACCAGTTCGCCGTGCTCAGCCACGCCGAGCTGGCCGTTGCCTCGCCGGGGTCCGGCGCGCCGGCCGCGCCGGTGGCGATGAACCGCCAAGTGCTGTTGGTCCGGCCCGGCTCGCCGCTGCACGACCGCGCCGATCTTGCAGGCCATCGCGTCTGCTTTCTCATCGCCACTGCCGGCGAGGCCGCGCTCAATGCCTGGGCCAGGCCGGTGAAATTGGCCATCCAGCGCGTCGGTTTCCAGGAACCGGTCGAACTGCGCGACGCCTTCGACTTCGGCTATTGCCGTGCGATGGCGGTGGATGCGCAGGATGTTCCCGGCGGGCCGGAACATACCTCGCAACTGGGCCCGCCGTTGGCAGAGATAGCGCTGTTTGCCGTCAGAATGAGTGGCCGACAGCTAATACCAGATCTCGATGACCCTGACCCATGAGGATTGTCATTCCCGTTCGCTGG
>CAXTOI010000204.1:0-1990 GCA_964245645.1 uncultured Novosphingobium sp.
GGATATTCGAATCCCGAACCTTGGCTGTAGTTGACGATTTTTCGCCTGAACACAGATTGAATGGCGCGGCTCACCGGCGCTACTTCTTGCCCTGGAACTGGCCCTGAAATTGGCGCAGATAATCATTGTTGGGCGACAGCACGATGGTGGTTCCGCCCTTGGCCGCCGGATTGACGAAAGATGCCTCGTAGCTCTTCATCGCCCGGTAGAAATCGTAGAAGCCCGCGTCCTTGCCAAAGCTGTCGGCATAGATCTTGGCCGCCTGCGCCTCGGCCTCGGCGCCGATGATCTGCGCGTTGCGCTCTCCGGTGGCGCGGATCGCGGTTGCCTCCTGCTGGCGGGCGGCCTGCATCCGCACAAAGGCGCTGTCGAGCGGAGTGCCGTCGGGCAGATCGGCGCTCTTGATGCGGATATCGATCACCTGCGCGCCATATTCGCGCGCCTGCTTGTCGAAGGCTTGCCGGATCTGCTCCATCACCGCCCCGCGTTCGGGGGTGAGCAGCGACTGGAACGTATGCCGCGCCAGCCCCTGGCGCAGCGCCGAATTCATGATCGGCTGCAACTGCACCGACAACTGGTCCGATGTGCCGGCGGTACGGACCATGCGCACCGGATCGATGATCCGATAGCGGGCATAGGCATCCACTTCCAGCCGCTGCTGATCGCTCGACAGCACTTGCTGGCGATCCATTTCGACCGACAGCACCCGCTTGTCGACGCGCACCAGGTTTTCGATGAACGGGATGCGCAGCGATACGCCGGCGCCGGTATCGCCGAACTGCTGCCCCGGGTGAAAGCGGTTGATCACCCGCACCGGGTCGCCCAGGTCCATCACCACCGCCTGTTCGGTTTCGGGCACGACCACCACGCTGGAAAACAGCGCAATCGCCAGCGCTCCCAGCGCTATCAGCGTCAGGCGATGCTCTTGCCATAGCCGGCCGAGCGGCGCAGTGGCCATCACTGCCCCGCGACCACGGTCTGGCCGGATGCAGCGCCATCAGCCGCGCTGTCCGCCTTGCGGCGCACCTCGGGCAGCGGCAGGTAGGAGGTGGTGTTGCCCTCGGTGATCACCTTGTCATTGTTGGCCAGCACTTTTTCCATCGTTTCGTAATACATCCGCCGGCGGGTGACGTCGGGGGCCAGCTTGTACTGGGCATAGACTTTGTCGAACGCAGCGGCCTCGCCCTGCGCCCGCGCGATCGTCGTCTGAGCAAACGCCTGCGCATTGGACATGTCCTTCTGCGCCTCCTGCTGGGCAACGGTGACCTGCTGGAACGCGCCCACGACCTTCTCGGGCGGATCGGCCTTCTTGATATCGACCCCCTGGATCAGCACGCCCGAGCTATAGGCATCGAGCACCCGCTGCATGCGCTCGCGCACCGCCTGTTCGATATCGGCACGACCGGCGCCGCCCATCACGTCGTTGAGTTTGACTTCGGCCACGGTGGCCCGCATCGCCGCCTCTGCCACTTCGCGCACCGTGGCGTCCGGGTCTTTCAACTGGAAGTCGTATAGCTTCAGGTTCTTGACGTTCCAGCGCACCAGATAGCTCAGATCGACCAGATTCTGGTCGCCGGTGACCATCAGCTTTTCGCCATCGGTATCGGGAATCGAATCGCGACGGATCGAGGTGACATCGGTGACATCGACCTGCTGGATCGGCCAGGGCAGCGTGAACGATACGCCCGAGTCGATGGTATGCGAATATTTGCCGAAAGTGGTGACGATGCCCTGCTGCGTGGACCCGATCTGGTGGATCGTCGAGGCGAGCAGGGCCACCACCAGCACGCCGCCGATGATCTGCGGCAGCCAGGCCTGAAGATCGCCGGGCAGCGGCAGGCGCGGGATGCCGCCGCCAGTTCCGCCGCCGCCGCCTTTGCCGCGTGAACGAAAGATATCCTCGATGCTGGCCGAACGGCGCACCGGGGTATCGGTCTTGGGTTGCCAGGGATTGCGCGGTCCCGGGGTCGCAGTCGGCGGGGTCGAAGAC
>CAXTOI010000204.1:2000-6317 GCA_964245645.1 uncultured Novosphingobium sp.
GGCTCATCGGTCGGGTCGGCCACGGCCACCGTGCCGGCATCCCGCTTGCCGGCCATTTCACCATCGCCGCTCCGGTCACCCCAGGGGCTACGACGTCCGGTCATGGCAAGATGTCCGCGGGTCTGCGCGTCGCTGATCGATTTCATGGAACTATTATAGGAGCGCACTTCATGTAAAAACAGTGTCTGTCATGCGATTTTCCCTGCTAGGGCGCGCGCGGGCGGAGTTCAGGAGATTTCGACGCGATGAGTGCGCATGCGGAGGATACGGTCGCCGCCTTGACAGCGATGTTGCCGCCGCACGCGCGGCCGCGCGTGCTGTCGCTCAAGCTCGCCAACGGCATGGTCACGCTAATTCTCGACGGCGGCGGCCTCGACCGGATCGAACGCGAACGGCTGGAAGCCGCAGCCGGCGACGCCCTGCGCGCTGCGCCGGGAGTCAGCGATGTGCGGGTCGGGGTGATGGCTGACAAGGCAATACCGGCAGGGACCCCGCGCATCATTGCGGTGGGCTCGGGCAAGGGCGGCGTCGGCAAATCGACGCTGTCGGCCAATCTGGCAGTGGCCCTGGCGCGAATGGGGCGCCGCGTAGGCCTGGTCGATGCCGATATCTACGGCCCCTCGCAACCGCGGCTGCTCGCCACCGAAGGCATCCGGCCGGAGGCGCATGACAGCAAGATGTTCCCGGTTCGCAGCCCCTGGGGTATCGGCATGCTGTCGATGGGCCAGCTGATCGAGCCGGGCAAGGCAATCGCCTGGCGCGGGCCGATGGCCGGCAATGCGCTGGGCCAGCTGATCGACGCGCATTGGGGCGATACCGAACTGCTGGTGATCGACCTGCCCCCCGGCACCGGCGATATCCAGCTGACCATGCTGCAGCGCTTCCGCCCGATCGGCGCGATCATCGTCTCCACCCCGCAAGACCTCGCACTGATGGACGCCACCCGCGCGATGCAATTGTTCGAGACGGCGGCGGTACCGGTCATCGGCCTGGTCGAAAACATGGCGGGCTATACCTGCCCGCATTGCGGCGAAGTGTCGGACCCGTTCGGCACGGGCGCGGTCAAGGCGGTCGCCGCTTCGCTCGGTCATGCCTTCCTGGGCCGGGTGCCGCTTGATCTCTCGATCCGGCAGGACAGCGATGCCGGCCATCCACCTGCAGCCGGAGACGGCCCGCAAGGCGTGGCGTTTGCCGCCATCGCGCGCCGGGTGAACGTCTGGTTCGGTGATCAACCGTGAGCGCCGATATGCACGCCGTGGCCGGCACGCCGTGGCCCCGGGATCATCCTGAGATACGTCATGGGTCCATCGGCGTGCTGCTCGTCAATCTCGGCACGCCCGATGCGCCCACTCCCGCGGCGGTACGCCGCTATCTCGCGCAATTCCTGTCCGACCGGCGCGTCGTCGAGATACCCCGGCTGGCATGGCTGCCGATCCTGCACGGCATCGTCCTGCGCACCCGCCCGCGCAAATCGGCGCATGCCTATGCTCAGGTATGGACCGACGAGGGATCACCGCTCGCCGCGATCACCGCTGCGCAGGCGCGCGGGCTGCAAACGCGTATCCCCGAAGTGCAAGTCGGCTGGGCAATGCGCTACGGGCGACCGGCGCTGGCCGACGAACTGGCGCGGCTGAAGGCGAACGGCTGCGAGCGTATCCTGCTGGCGCCGCTTTATCCGCAATATTCCGGCGCCACTACCGCCACCGTGGTCGATGCCATGGGCGATGCGCTGAAGGCGACGCGCTGGCACCCGACCATGCGCATGCTACCCCCCTATTACGACGACCCGCTGCATATCGAGGCTCTCCACGCCGACATTGCGCGCCAACTCGCTGCGCTCGATTTCATCCCCGAAGTGCTGCTCCTGAGCTTCCACGGCATGCCCCAGCGCACCCTGGAACTGGGCGATCCTTATCACTGCCACTGCCGCAAGACCGGCCGGCTTCTTACTTCAGTGCTCGCCGCGAGCCACCCCGGGTTGCGTGTCGAAATCAGCTTCCAATCGCGCTTCGGCCGCGCCAAATGGCTGGAACCTGCGACCGACATCGTGCTTGCCGCCGAAGCCGCGCGGGGCACCAAACGCCTCGCCATCGCCGCGCCCGGATTTTCTGCCGACTGCCTGGAAACCCGCGAAGAACTCGCCATTCGCGGTCGCGCACAGTTTGTCGGGGCGGGCGGCGAGCAATTCGCGACGCTGGATTGCCTGAATACCGGCATGGCGGGGATGGAGATGCTGGAAGCGTTGGTCAGGCGCGAATTGAAGGGGTGGATCGAGTAAGAGACAGAGGACATCTTATCGCCTTCCCCGCGCCGGGGAGGCCTGGGTGGACAGGTCCGGGCGCGATGTTATCGAAAGATGGGCGTTTTCTTCAGACGCATTGTCCAAGCGAAAAACCGGTTCCCACTTTTTCACCCTATGCTCTATGGGGCACCCCATGTCCGAGATGTTCACGATCACCCTGCCCGACGGTTCCTCGCGCGAACTGCCTGCAGGCTCGACTCCGGCCGATGTCGCCGCGGCGATCGGCCCCGGCCTGGCCAAAGCGGCGTTGGCGGCGCGCGTCGATGGGGAACTGGTCGATCTGGCGACGCCCTTTACCGGCGATAGCGCGCTGGCCCTGGTCACCGCCAAAGACGAGGCCGACGCGCTCGAACTTGCGCGGCACGACTATGCGCATATTCTGGCGGAAGCGGTGCAGACGCTATTTCCCGGCACCCAGATCACCTTCGGCCCATCGACCGACGATGGCTTCTATTATGATTTCGCGCCTCCTGAAATCGCTGGCAAACCCCGCCCCTTCACCGAAGAGGATTTGCCCGCGATCGAGGCGGAAATGCGCCGGATCATCGCTGCCAACAAACCGCTGCGCCGCGAGATCGTCAGCCGCGAGGCGCTGATCGCGCGCTGGCAGGAACAGGGCGAAAGCTTCAAGGCCGAATGGGCCGCCACGCTGCCCGAGGGCGAGGAACTGACGATCTACTGGTCGGGGGACGATTGGGCGGACATGTGCCGCGGGCCGCATCTGCCCGCGACCGGCAAGCTCGACCCTGCGGCGTTCAAGCTGACGCGCGTTTCGGGCGCCTACTGGCGCGGCGACCAGAACAACGCCATGCTCAGCCGCATCACCGGCACCGGCTGGCTGAACAAGAAGCAGCTCGATGCGCATCTGCTGCGGCTGGAAGAAGCGGCGAAGCGCGATCACCGCAAGCTGGGCCAGGAGATGGATCTGTTCCACCTCCAGGCCGAAGCGCATGGTAGCATCTTCTGGCATCCCAAGGGCTACATGATCTGGCGCCAGTTGGAGGCCTATATGCGCCGCCGGCTCGATGCGGCGGGCTATGTCGAGGTGAAAACCCCGCAGATCATGGATGCCCGCCAATGGGAACAGTCGGGCCACTGGGGCAAATACCGCGAGAATATGTTCGTGGTGCCGGACGAAGCGCCCCGTGGCGGGGAAGAGGGGGGCGGTGAGGATGCCGGACCAATCCTGAGCGGCAATGCCGAGCTGATGGCGCTCAAGCCGATGAATTGCCCGGCGCATGTGCTGATCTTCCGCCAGGGCATTACCAGCTATCGCGAATTGCCGATTCGCATGGCCGAATTCGGCTGCTGCCATCGCAATGAGCCGCATGGCGCGTTGCACGGGCTGATGCGGGTGCGCCAGTTCACCCAGGACGACGCGCATATCTTCGTGCGCAAGGATCAGCTGGTGGGCGAGGTCGCCGATTTCTGCGACCTGCTCGATACCGTCTACCGCGATCTCGGCTTCAGCGACTATGCGATCAAGCTGGCGCTACGCCCGGATAAACGCTTCGGCAGCGACGCGATGTGGGACTGGTCCGAACAATCGATGCGCGATGCCGTCGCGGCGACCGGGCGCGACACCCCCGAATGGGGGTGGGAGGAACTGCCCGGCGAAGGCGCCTTCTATGGCCCCAAGCTGGAATTCCATCTCACCGACGCAATCGGCCGCACCTGGCAAGTCGGCACGATCCAGACCGACACGGTTTTGCCGGAAAGGCTCGACGCCAGCTACATTGGCGAGGACGGCGAGAAACACCGCCCGGTCATGCTGCATCGCGCCATTCTCGGGAGTTTCGAGCGCTTCATCGGCATATTGATCGAGCACTACGCGGGCAAATTGCCGGTGTGGCTGGCTCCCGTGCAGGCGGTCGTCGCGACGATCGTGTCCGACGCCGACGACTACGCCGGCGATGTCGCCAGGCAGTTGAAAAAGGTGGGCATTCGCTGCGAGATCGACCTGCGCAACGAGAAGATCAATTACAAGGTGCGCGAACACAGCCTCGCCAAGGTCC
>CAXTOI010000205.1:0-6316 GCA_964245645.1 uncultured Novosphingobium sp.
GCACATCGAATGCCTCGTCATCGGCGAAGCCATGATCGAGGCCCAGCAGCCGTGCCACCTTGTCCGGGGTGGGGTCGGTGACGATGGTATCGCGGCCGAAGATGACCACCGGTTCGTCGCCAGCCACCGCACAACTCGTCGCCATCGCCTCGGCCTCCGGGCTGCCGAGCGGCAGTGAGGAGTAGGGGATCTTGTTGCGGCTGGCGAACTCGGCGATGCGGCGAATGCTGCGGCTGTGCTCCTCGCCGATGAGCCGCAGGCTGCCGTTATGGGCTTCCAGCTGGCGGCGGCGGCGCGCGGACAGCACCGTGATGATGATGTCCGACATTTCGGGGATCTGGGCCATCAGCGCCAGCATCGCCGCGCGCGGCACTTCGATCACCTGGGTATCGCGCACGGCGCGCATCTGCATCGACCAGGCGCCCCCGCTGAGCAGCGCGATCTCGCTCATGAATTGCGTCGGGCCCAGCGTCGATGGCAGGTGCCGCTGGTCGGTAAACGGATTGACGACCTCGATCTCGCCATCCACGACATAGGTGAAGCGATCGATCGGCTCGCCGGTGCGGGTCAGGACCGAGCCCCGGGGATAGTGAACCGCCGTTCCCGCTGTGCGTAGCGCCGCTACATGCGAGGCGGCCAGTGGCGTGCGCTGCATCTGGTTGAGATCGCCGCCGATGGTTTCCATGTCGAACTCGCTTTGTCATGATCCTGAGCGCCGTGCATACCATGGAACGTGCATTTCCGATCGGGCACCGATCAGGACCGGTAATTCGCTCGCCTTTCGGCACTTATTGGACCGTCGCTCGTTTCTGTCCAAAGGATGGAGCCAGCTGATGAAAATGCCTCAAACCAAGGTCTATGACAAAGCCACCGGCGGCTGGGGTTCGATGGAAGGCATGGCCGAGGTCGAGCGGGCTGCGAAGGCCGGCGCGAGTGCGGTAGCCACGCTGGCGGTGCAGAACAAGCCCGAGGGTTATATGTGCGCATCCTGCGCCTGGGCGAAGCCGCCAAATCCGCATGTGGCGGAATTCTGCGAGAATGGCGCCAAGGCGACGATCTGGGACCTGACTTCGAAGCGCGCAACCCGCGAGTTCTTTGCCGCGCATAGCGTGACCGAATTGCTCGGTTGGCAGGATTACGATCTTGAGCTGGTCGGCCGCCTCACCGAGCCGATGCGCTATGATCCAGGCACCGACCATTATGTTCCGGTGGCCTGGGACGAAGCCTTCGCGGCGATCGGGACGACGTTGCAGCGACTCGACCCGCGTTTCGTCACCTTCTACGCGTCGGGCAAGGCGGCGCTGGAGCCATCCTATCTCTATGGGCTGTTCGGCCGGATGTATGGCCATAACAACCTGCCCGACAGTTCGAACATGTGCCATGAAACGACCTCGGTCGGGCTGAAGAAGGTGATCGGCTCGCCGGTCGGCACCTGCACTTTCGAGGATCTGTCGCATTGCGATGCGATTTTTTACCTGGGGCAAAATCCGGGCACCAACAGTCCGCGCATCCTGCATCCGCTCAAGGATGCGGTGGAGCGCGGCTGCAAGATCGTGGCGTTCAATCCGCTGCGCGAGAAAGGCCTGCTGGAATTTTCCGATCCGCAAAATCCGTGGCAGATGACCGTGGGCAGCCCGACCGCGATCGCGGATCAATATCTCCAGCTGCGCCCCGGCAGCGACATCGCCGCGCTGATGGGGGTGTGCAAGCGGGTGCTGGAACTCGATGCGCGCGCGGGCAATGTGTTCGATCGCGCGTTTCTGGCCGAGCATACGCATGGCCTCGACGCCTTCCTGGCCAAGGTCGAAGCCACGAGTTGGGAAACCATCGTCGCCGAAACCGGCCTTGGCCGTGCGCAACTGGAACTCGCGGGCGATACCTATGCCAAGGCCGAGCGGGTCATCGGCATTTACGGCATGGGGTTGACACAGCAGGTCCATGGGTCGGAATCGATCGGCATGCTGGTCAATCTGCTGCTGCTGCGCGGCAATATCGGCCGCCAGGGCGCGGGCTGCCAGCCGATCCGCGGCCATTCCAACGTGCAGGGTCAACGCACGGTCGGCATCACCGAAAAGCCGGAGCTGGTGCCGCTGGACAAGCTGAAGGAACTGTTCGATTTCGATCCGCCAACCGAGAAAGGCTATACCACCGTCGAATTCTGCGAGGATGTGCTTTCCGGCATGGCGCAAGGCTTCATCGGGCTGGGCGGCAATCTCGCCCGTGCGGTTCCCGATCAGAACCGCGTGCATCCGGCGTGGCGGTCGCTGGAATTGACTGCGCATATCGCGACCCGGCTGAACCGCACGCATCTGCTGCCCGGCAAGCAATCTTATCTGCTGCCCTGCCTGGTGCGCGCCGAGGAAGACATCCAGGCCAGCGGCAGCCAGAGCGTGAGCATCGAGGACAGCTTCAGCCACATCTATGGCTCGATCGGCCGGCGCTCGCCTGCCAGCGATCAGCTAAGATCCGAGACGGCGATCGTGGCGGGGATCGCCAAGGCGACGCTGCCGCCGCATCCGCTGTGGCGCTGGGACGAGTGGATCGGGGATTACGGCAAGATCCGCGCCCTGATCGCGCGGACTTACCCTGACCAGTTCCATGACATGAGCGCCAGGATGAACCAGCCCGGCGGTTTTTATCGCGGCAATCCGGCGCATGACCGGATCTGGAAAACCGACAGCGGCAAGGCCGAGTTCACCGATCCCGGCGTGCTCAACGCCGGCGGCGCGAGTACGGCAGCCGCGCCTGGGCGCTATACGCTGGTGACGCTGCGCTCCAACGACCAGTTCAACACCACGATCTACGGCTACGATGACCGGTTGCGCGGAATATCGGGCAGCCGGATGGTGGTGCTGATGAGCCCGCGTGACATGGCAAAGGGCAATCTGGCCGAAGGCGATCTGATCGAACTGATCACCGATTGCGCCGATGGCGTGCACCGTGCGGTCTCAGGACTGGCGGTTACGCCTTACGATCTGCCTCCCGGTTGCCTGGCTGGCTATTTTCCCGAACTTAACCCGCTGATGCCGCTCGGACATTATGAGCTGTTGTCCAAGACACCTGCTGCCAAAGGGATACCGGTAACTATTTCTCGCGGTGACCAGATCGTTTGAGCCTTTACACGTTCATCCTATGTTCCGTATATCCCAGGCGTGTCAGGAGCATCACAAGATTCGCCCATGGTGTCGCCGGCGATCGGGAACGGCGGGGACGCTCGCGGCGCTGCGGCCGCGGCGCGGGGCATATGTCGTCTGTTTGCGCGCAACGGCATCTGGTGCCTGCCGGAGATGGCGCTGAGATCGGGCCGGCGGGCCGATCTGATGGGCATCGACGCCAAGGGGCATATCATTATCGTCGAGATCAAGGTCAGCCGCGCCGATCTGCTGGGCGATGCCAAATGGCCTGACTATTTCGACCATTGCGATCGCTTTTTCTGGGGCTTGGCAGCGCATCTCGATCGGGATTGCATGGAAACCGCTGCATTCCGGCCGGAGCGTTGCGGCCTGATCGTGGCGGACGGCTACGATGCGGAGGTACTTCGGCCCGCGCCGCTGATCCCGTTGGCAGCCGCGCGGCGCAAGGCTGAAACCGAATGTTTGGCGCGCGCTTCGCTGCGGCGGCACGCGATCATCCGCGATCCGGGCATTGGCCAGTGGGGCGATGAGGCGGCCTGAACGGATCAGGCCCGGCAGGAACAACGCAGCCTGGAGTCTTTGCGGATAAGTGCCAGCCGTCTCGACGGCAGTCGAAAATACTCTAGGGGCGACTTCACCCTTGTTTTACCATGTTGCGCCAAGGATGCCGCGGGATGTGATCATCGGACGGGTTCATGGACAATCGCCGCGGAAATTTTTTCGGACACGGGTACATGGATTCGTGTCGCGACGCCGGTGAAGACCACATCGCCCCGGAACCGCCGCCCGCCAGCGTTGGGCAGGATGAACGGCGCATGCAGGTTCGTGCCTATAATTATTGGGCAAGCCTGCTGGGCGATCGTCCTGTCCCCGAGATCGAGGATCTGATCTCTGCGACACTGCCCGATTTCGCCGATCATGCCGTGATGCTGGACTTTTCGGCAGCCGCCGGAAATCCTTTAGTGACCATGCTGGGCGCCAAGCTGGCCGAGGAATGCGGTGTGGATGCGTCGATCGAACGGCTGAGCGAGGTGCCCGTCCGGTCGCTGCTGTCGCGCATCACCGATCACTGCATGCAGATCCTGGCCAGTGAGGCCCCGATCGGGTTTGAAGCTGAATTCGTCAACCAGCGCGGCAAGACTTTGCTGTACCGCGGTATCTTGCTGCCGTTTTCGGGCGACGGGAAAAGCGTGCAGCACATCATGGGCGTCATTAACTGGAAGGAACTGGCCGACCCAAGCTTTACCGCAGAATTGAGGCACGAACTTGAAATTGCGACCGCGACGGCGCATCCCCATCCAGCCGGGCTGCGGCTGGGAGCATGGGCCGATGGTCCCGCCGCCGCCGAACCGGGCGACCGCGAAGCGGGACTGCCGCTGACATCGCGTTCGGACAGTCAGCAACTGGCTGAGCGACTGACTGCGGCACGCGAGGCGGTCGAGGTGGCCAATGCTACGGAAGATCGCAGCAGGGCAGCGCTTTATGCCGCGATCGGCCGGGCATGGGATCTGGCGGTGATGGCACAGGATGATCCCCTGGCCTTGCGCAAGCTGCTCGCCGAGGCCGGACTGACCAGACAGGCAACGACCGGGATGACCCAAGTGGTAAAATTGGTATTCGGCACCGACTACGACAAGGCTCGGTTGGCCGCTTTCGCCGTGGTGCTGGCACACGCCCGGCGCCACCGATTGGAAAGCGACCAGCTGGGAAAGTTCCTGACCCAGGTGCCGGGCGGATTGGAACAGATAGTTTCCGACGAACGCGCTTTGCGCCGCGCCGAAAAAGCCGGAAGGAACCATGTCATCTCGACGTGATGCCGGATGTGCGCGTCCATGGCATAAACGACCTACGTCAGCTATTACACACAAGACTAGCATCACACATTGTGATGTGATACAATTCCGCCATGTCCAGACATATGATCACACGCGTCACACAGCTGGTTGAGTCCGGTGGGATGACCAGAGCCGGTCTCGCGCGCGCAGCCGGGCTGCATGCCAATACGCTGCGCGACTGCGGCGAGGCGCATTGGAACCCGACGGCAGAAACGCTGGGCAAGCTGGAACGCTTCCTGCTGACCAATGACGACCGTCCGGTGCTGGTGCCGATCGAGGAGATCATCGACGAAGCACGCAATGGGCGAATGTTCATTCTGGTCGATGACGAGGATCGCGAAAATGAAGGCGATCTGATCATCCCGGCGCAGATGGCGACGCCCGACGCGATCAACTTCATGGCGACCCATGGCCGGGGGCTGATCTGCCTGACGCTGACGCGCGAGCGCTGTGAGCAACTCGAGCTGCCGCCGATGGTGCAAAAGAACGGTACGCCGCTGGGCACGGCCTTCACCATCTCGATCGAGGCGCGCGAGGGCATTACGACCGGCATTTCCGCAGCCGATCGCGCGCGCACGGTGTCGGTCGCGATCGACGGGACCAAGGGCAAGGCGCATATCACGTCCCCCGGCCATGTCTTTCCGCTGCAGGCGCGTGACGGCGGCGTGCTGGTGCGAGCCGGGCATACCGAGGCGGCCGTGGACATCTCGCGCCTGGCGGGGCTCAATCCTTCGGGTGTGATCTGCGAGGTCATGCGCGACGATGGCGAGATGGCGCGGCTGGACAATCTGATTGCGTTTGCCCGGATTCACGATCTCAAGATCGGGACGATTCGCGATTTGATTTCATATCGTCGCCGGCATGATCATCTCGTCGAAAAGCGGGCTGAAACAGTGTTTTCGAGCCGGTGGGGGGGCGACTGGCTCGCGCGCAGCTATTTCAACAAGGCGACCGGCGAAGAAACCATGACCCTGATCAAGGGCCGGCTCGATCCGGCGAAGCCGACGCTGGTTCGCATGCACACGCTGTCCATCTTCGCCGATGTGTTCGGCGAGACCAGTGACCGGACGGAATTACTGCATCGTTCGATGGAACTGATTGCCGAACAAGGCGCCGGGGTGATCGTGGTGATCAATCGCTCGATGCAGAATTCCATGTCGCGCACGATCGATGTGCGCGATCGGTATCGCGCCGGGGACATACCGGCCATCGAGGAGCTGCGCGATTACGGGGTAGGCGCGCAGATCCTGGTCGAACTGGGCGTGCATGAAATGGTGTTGTTGACCAATACCCATCATTCGCTGATCGCGCTGGACGGCTATGGCTTGTCGATCGTCGGCGAGCGCC
>CAXTOI010000206.1:0-1048 GCA_964245645.1 uncultured Novosphingobium sp.
GCCGAAAATCGCGGTGGCCCCAACAAGCTACACCACGCCTTGGGACACGATCATGGACGAACTCTAATCGCGAAGTATTTATGGCTGATGACGAGGCAGTTCATCAGCGTTGAGCAGCTTGCACGCGACGCCGAAACGCCGGGAAGAGAAGCCCGCGCAAAGATGACATCTGTATCGGCTCTCAACCGGGCGATAGTTAACCTTCGATCTCTTTGCGGAACTGCGGCGAAGCGAATCGACGCGGAATTGGCGACGGGCGTAACCAGCAACAATATTTCCTAAAAAGCTCCTGATGCCTATCTGATGCTTAGGAGCTCTGATTAGGTGCGTTATCGATCAGAGGGTGCCTAAAATATCTCCGTCAGCCCGGCCTTGAGCCGGGCCAAGGCTGCCTTTCTGCACCGACAAGCAAAGAAAGAAGCCCAAGCCCGGGTCAAGCCCGGGCCGACGGGGGTGTTATCTTGGTGAAGCTCCGACTTGATCAGAGGTTCCTTAGCTAGACGGAAGCTCCAGCGGCAGCACAGATAAAATACTGATTTTATGGCGCGCCCGACGGGATTCGAACCCATGGCCCCCAGATTAGGAATCTGGTGCTCTATCCGGCTGAGCTACGGGCGCCCCGCCGGGTCATTAAGCGGGCGATAGGTCCTAGGCAACTGCTTACCTGATTCGGTCCCGGCCGGGCAAACCGGCAGCGGGTCAATTGACGTGGTCGGGCGGCGCCATCGGAAAAAGGATCGGGGCGATCTCGATCCCTTCCTCCACCAGGTCCTGCGCCTGTTGCGGGGTGGCCCGGCCGTGGATCGGGGCGTGGTCCTTGTCGCCGTAATGCATGGCACGAACATCGTCGGCGAATTTCTCGCCGACCCAGGACGACGCCTTGAGCGCGTCGATCTGCATCCGGATCATGGCGTGCATCATCGCCGCCGCGGCCGGGGGCAATGTTGCCGGTGCATGGTTTGTGGGCGCCGCCGGCGCGCCGGCCGCTTGGGGCAGCGCCGCTGTTGGTTCGGCGCGGTCGGCTTGCGCGGCTGCCGGCCGTGCGGGC
>CAXTOI010000206.1:1058-2062 GCA_964245645.1 uncultured Novosphingobium sp.
CCATCGGTGCCTTCAGCACGTCGGCCGACAGACACTGCGGACAGCAGACCAATCCGCGCCGCTGCTGCGACGAAAAATCTTCCGACGAGCCGAACCAGCCCTCGAAACGGTGGCCGCCGCTGCGGCACTCGAGATCGAACACAATCATCTTGCCGAACGATTTAGGAATTTCCAGCCGCTTGGCAAGGCGCGCCGGCCGGCCAGGCCCTTTTGTTGGCCAGACTGGGCAGTTGCCGCCGCACGTCGCGGATGCGCTGGGGGGCAATCTCGCAAAATGCCACCTGTCCCGCAGCCCCCTCACCCATGTCCAGCAGCACATCACCCCACGGATCGACGACCAGACTGTGGCCATAAGTGCTGCGCCCGTCTTCGTGCTGGCCGGTTTGCGCTGCGGCGACGACATAGGCGCTCGCTTCGATCGCGCGCGCGCGTTGGAGGACGTGCCAATGCGCCGCGCCGGTCGGCACGGTGAAGGCGGCAGGAATGGCGATGACATCGCAGCCGGCCCGCCCCAGCGCCTCGAACAGCGCAGGAAAGCGCAGATCGTAGCAGATCGCCAGCCCCAGCAATCCCACCGGCGTCTGCACCGTGACCACCGCATCGCCTGCGACATAGGCCGATGATTCGCGCCAGCTTTCGCCGGTGGCCAGATCGACGTCGAACATATGGATCTTATCGTAACGCGCCGCGATCGCGCCCGTATCGTCGATGACCAGCGCGCGATTGGCCCAGCGGCCCCCACCTCCCGCCGCAGCGTCTCGCTGCACCGCCAGCGATCCGATCGCCACCCAGATCCCGGTGCGTGCCGCGGCTTCGCGGACCGCCGCCAGCACCGGGTCGGCTGCCTCTGAAGAAATATGCGGTGTCGCCCGGGCACGATTACGGTCGATCAATCCGGACATTTCGGGGGTGAACAACATGGCCGCGCCCCCGTCCGTGGCTGCATCGATGGCCGCCACCAGCGCACGGGCGTTGACCTCGGGATCGATTCCCGAGGTCATCTG
>CAXTOI010000206.1:2072-5798 GCA_964245645.1 uncultured Novosphingobium sp.
GCATCACGGCGATACGCACAGGTTCGCAAAACTCCGCCGCCATTAACCGGCCAGCATCGGATCGAGCTTCCCCGCGCGATCGAGCGCATGGAGATCGTCGCAGCCGCCGATCGCCGTGTCGTCGATGAAGATCTGCGGCACGGTCATCGCGCCTGGGGCGCGCGTACGCATTTCGGCACGTTTGGCCGTGGTCATGGTGATGTCGTGTTCGGTGTAGGACACGCCCTTCCGGTCGAGCAGCGACTTGGCGCGCACGCAGTAGGGGCAGCCCCATTGGGTGTAGATTTCGACCTTGGCGGTGGTCATATTCATCCTTGCAGGTCTTGAAAACGCGTGTCCCTATCATATCTGCCTGTTCGTGTCATGCGCCGCCAAGGGCATGACATTGAGGGAACGCCATTCCGGGTTCCCTCAGTCGTAAAATTGCTCATCAGAGGATTTTAACCATGACCCGTTTCGATTTTACCCCTTATCGCCGCAGCACCGTCGGGTTTGACCGCGTGTTCGATCTGCTCGAAAACCAGGCCCGCGCCAGCGCCGGCGACAATTACCCGCCCTTCAACATCGAACGCCGCGGTGAGGATGCCTATCGCATCACCCTGGCGGTGGCCGGTTTCAAGATCGCCGACATCGATATCACCGCGCAGCAGAACCTGCTCGTGGTCCAGGGCCGCAAGCCCGATGAGACTGCCACCGGCGCCAGCCAGTTCCTGCATGTCGGCATCGCCCAGCGCGGGTTCGAGCGCCGCTTCGAACTGGCCGATTTCGTCCGCGTCGAAAATGCCGCGCTGGAGGATGGCCTGCTGGTCATCGACCTGCTGCGCGAGGTTCCCGATGCGATGAAGCCGCGCAAGATCACGATCGGTGGGAATGCTCCGCTGACCGTGGTGGATGGTGGCGAGACTAGCCAGGCTGCCTGATTGGCGAGTTGCCTGATTAAAGTGTGACACCCGGTCGGCGGTACTGCTGCCGACCGGGTAACGCGCCAAGCTTATACCTACTTCGCTCGGATTTGCCTCAATCGTGCTTAAACCAGCCGCGCCTGCTGCAGCGCCGCCGCAATGAACCCGTCGAACAGCGGATGCGGATCGAACGGGCGGCTTTTCAACTCCGGGTGGAATTGCACGCCGACGAACCACGGATGATCGGGCCGCTCGACGATTTCGGGCAGCAGGCCATCGGGCGACATGCCTGAAAACACCAGCCCGCCCCGCTCCAAAGCCTCGCGATAATGCAGATTGACCTCGTAGCGATGGCGATGACGCTCCGCGATCTGCGTCGTGCGGTAAATCGAGGCGACGCGGCTGTTATGCGCCAGTTCGGCGGGGTAAGCGCCCAGCCGCATCGTGCCCCCCAGGTCGCCGCCATCGGCGCGGGTCTGCAAACCTTCGTCGCTCATCCATTCGGTGATGATGCCGACCACCGGCTCGGCAGTGGCGCCGAATTCGCTGGATGAGGCGCCGGCAATGCCGCCGACGTTGCGCGCGCCCTCGATGCATGCCATCTGCATGCCCAGGCAAATGCCGAAGAACGGCACCTGGCGTTCGCGCGCGAAGCGAACGCTGGAAATCTTGCCCTCCGTGCCGCGTTCACCAAAGCCGCCGGGTACGAGAATGCCGTGCATCGGTTCGAGGTGAGCAGCGATGTCGTCGTCATCCTGCTCAAAGATTTCGGCATCGATCCACTTGATGTGCACCTTGACCCGATTGGCCAGCCCGCCATGCACCAGCGCTTCGTTCAGCGATTTATACGCATCGGGCAGCCCGACATATTTGCCGACCACGCCGATCGTGACCTCGCCCTCGGGGCGCTGGTAGCGGTCGACAATATCGCGCCACACCGACAGATCGGGCGCAGCTGCAGTCAGGCCGAAATGGCGCAGCACCTCATGGTCCAGCCCTTCGGCGTGATATTGCAGCGGGACGGCATAGATATTGGCGGCATCGAGCGCCGGAATCACCGCTTCGGGGCGAACGTTGCAAAACAGCGCGATCTTGGCGCGTTCGCTGGCCGGCAGCGGCTTTTCGCAGCGACACAGCAGCATGTCGGGCTGGACACCCAGCGCGGTCAATTCGCGCACCGAATGCTGGGTCGGTTTGGTTTTCAACTCACCCGCCGCCGCGATATAGGGCACCAGTGTCACATGGACGGAGCAGGTCAGCTCGCGGCCCAATTCGTTGCGCAACTGGCGCAGGGCCTCGATGAACGGCAGCCCTTCGATATCGCCGACGGTGCCGCCGATCTCGCACAGCACGAAATCGAGATCGTCGGTATCGGCCCGGGCAAATTCCTTGATCGCGTCGGTGACATGCGGGATGACCTGCACCGTTGCGCCGAGATAATCGCCGCGCCGCTCCTTGGCGATGATGTCGCGATAGACCCGGCCCGAGGTGATATTGTCCGACTGGCGGGCTGAAACCCCGGTGAACCGCTCGTAATGGCCCAGATCGAGATCGGTCTCCGCGCCATCGTCGGTGACGTAGACCTCGCCATGCTGATAGGGGCTCATCGTGCCCGGATCGACGTTGAGATACGGATCGAACTTGCGAATGCGGACACGAAATCCGCGCGCCTGCAACAACGCCGCAAGCGATGCCGCCATCAGCCCCTTGCCCAGGGATGACACCACGCCGCCGGTGATAAAAATGAACCGCGCCATGGGAGTTAAGTCTTAGCTGTTGATTGTGACACAAGACAAGCGCTGCGGCTGCGGCGGTATGCGCAATCCACAGGTTTGGTTTAGTGAAAGGATAGAAAGGCTTCCTGGGGCCATGGCCCCAGACCCCGGAATTTTGCGGCGGGTGTAAATCGGCCTTTCGCAAGTTTGC
Source organism: uncultured Novosphingobium sp. (assembly GCA_964245645.1). Lineage (GTDB taxonomy): Bacteria > Pseudomonadota > Alphaproteobacteria > Sphingomonadales > Sphingomonadaceae > Novosphingobium. The sequence continues at coordinate 4,901 of CAXTOI010000206.1, forward strand.
AGCGCCGCAGGCTTTATGGCCGCTGCGTGGCAGCGCAATATTGCGATGCCACGAAACAGAAAATGACGGGGAGCGCGAGGGGGGTACCCCTCGCACCGTTACCTTTTCCGTTGCAGCTACTTATTACCAGGCCCGCCCAATGGATCGCCCGGCACTGGCGAATTCGTGGCATCGTTGGACGCCGCATTATTCGCCGCCGCCGGAGGCGCAGTCTGGGCAGCGCCCGCCAGCGGATCGACCGGCGCGCTGCGCACCAGCGAGGTATCGACCGTTTGCGCGGTGCTCGCGCGGACCGCCAGCGCGGCCAGAACGATGCTGAGCACCACGAAGAGGGTGGCCAGGACTGCCGTTGCGCGCGTCAGGAAATCGGCGGCGCCGCGCGCCGACATCAATCCGGTCGGGCTGCCGCCCATGCCCAGGCCGCCGCCTTCCGATTTCTGCATCAGGATCACGCCGACCAGCGCGGCGGCGATGATTGCCTGAAGAACGGTCAGGAAGATAAACATGGCAATGGCCCCTCAAGGCGTCGGCGATTACCGGCGCATTTAGGCGCGCACGGCGCCAAGTGCAAGGTGGGCGCGCCGGCGGGGTTACGCCTCCAGGTTCATGTTGGCGGCATTGATGATCGCGGCAAAGCTTTCGGCCGAGAGGCTGGCGCCGCCGACCAGCGCGCCGGATACCTCTTCAACGCCCAGCAACTCTTCGGCATTGCCGGCATTGACCGAGCCGCCATACAGAATGCGCACCGCCGCACCGTCCGCGGCATAGATCGCATTCAGCCGCGCGCGGATGGCACCATGCATCGCGGCGACATCGGCCACGGTCGGCACCCGGCCGGTGCCGATCGCCCATACCGGCTCATAGGCGACCGCCAGCCGCGCCGCGGCTCCATCGGTGC
>CAXTOI010000206.1:5808-6301 GCA_964245645.1 uncultured Novosphingobium sp.
CCGTCGAGCTGGTCCATGACGATTGTTTCCGCCTCTCCCGAATTGCGCTGGGCTTCGCTTTCGCCGACGCAGAGGATGACCGACAGGCCGGCGCCAAGCGCCGCTTCGGCCTTGGCGCGCACGGCGGCGTCGGTTTCGCCATGCAGTTCGCGCCGTTCGGAATGGCCGACGATGGCAAAGCGCGCGCCGGCATCGGCCAGCATCGGTGCGGAGACATCGCCGGTAAAGGCGCCGCTGGATTTGGCATGGCAGTCCTGGCCGCCGACCGACAATTCCGGCACCGCTTCGGCCATCGGATGGATCAGCGTGAATGGTGGGGCAATGCCAACATCGATATTGGGATAGCGCGTCGCGGCGCGGCCGATCGCTCGCGCTTCGCTGAGCATGGCGCGGGTGCCGTTCATTTTCCAGTTGCCGACAATGTAAGGCCGTAGCGCCATGAAATTTCCCTGCCTGTTTCATTTACCGGACACAGCCTGGATGCTTGTTGCCC
>CAXTOI010000207.1:0-6256 GCA_964245645.1 uncultured Novosphingobium sp.
GCCCTGCTTGCCCTTCAGCATGTCGGACAGCGATTTCAACGGGCGCTTGTTGGCGCCGGTGATGATGCGGCCGCGACGACCGTTGTCGAACAGCGCGTCGACCGCTTCCTGCAACATGCGCTTTTCATTACGGACGATGATGTCCGGCGCGCGCAGTTCGATCAGCCGCTTCAAGCGGTTGTTGCGGTTGATGACGCGGCGATAGAGATCGTTGAGGTCCGAGGTCGCGAAGCGGCCGCCATCGAGCGGCACCAGCGGGCGCAGGTCGGGCGGGATCACGGGGACGACTTCCAGGATCATCCATTCGGGGCGATTGCCCGAATCGATGAAGCTTTCCACGACCTTGAGCCGCTTGATGATCTTCTTGGGCTTAAGTTCGGACTTGGTCTCGGACAGCTCCTTGAGCAGGTCTTCCTTCTCCTGGACCATGTCCAGGCTCATCAACATGTGCTTGACCGCCTGCGCGCCGATATCGGCCGAGAAGGCATCCTCGCCATACTCGTCCTGATACTGGTACAGCTCGTCCTCCGTCAGCAGCTGGTACTTCTCGAGAGGGGTCAGGCCCGTCTCGATCACCACATAGCTCTCGAAATACAGAATGCGCTCGAGCAGCTTGAGCTGCATGTCGAGCAGCAGCCCGATGCGCGACGGCAGCGACTTAAGGAACCAGATATGCGCGACCGGCGCGGCCAGTTCGATATGGCCCATGCGCTCGCGCCGCACCTTGGTGACGGTCACTTCGACGCCGCATTTCTCGCAGACGACGCCCTTGTACTTCATCCGCTTGTACTTGCCGCAAAGGCACTCGTAGTCCTTCACCGGCCCGAAAATACGGGCGCAGAACAGCCCGTCGCGCTCGGGCTTGAAAGTGCGGTAATTGATGGTTTCCGGCTTCTTGATCTCACCGAACGACCAACTGCGGATGCGCTCCGGCGATGCCAGACCGATCTGGATCTGGTCGAAGGTTTCGGGCTTGGCGATCTGGTTCGTGAATTTGGATAGTTCGTTCATGGTTCAATCCCTCTGGGGGTGAAATTCAATTGCAGCTTTTGAGCGCGAAAAATAGCGGACTATCTGGTAACCAAATGCAACCGTGCTGATTGACATCGCCGTAGCCAGCGCGTGGTGTCCACTCCGCCACTTTTCAATGGCCATCACGGTCCAAAATCCCACTAGGCAGAGCCAAAAGGCTGCCAGTGCTGTTCGCGATCGTGATGCTTTTTCCACTCTGACCCTACTCCGCCGCCTGCGCGTAGCCGTCGTCGTCATCATCGCTGGTCAACGAAGACAATTCGACGTTCAGCCCCAGCGAGCGCATTTCCTTGACGAGCACGTTGAAGCTCTCGGGAATGCCGGCCTCGAAGGTATCGTCGCCCTTGACGATCGCCTCGTAGACCTTGGTGCGGCCGATCACATCGTCCGACTTCACCGTCAGCATTTCCTGCAAGGTATAGGCGGCGCCATAGGCCTGGAGCGCCCAGACCTCCATTTCGCCGAACCGCTGCCCGCCAAACTGCGCCTTGCCGCCCAGCGGCTGCTGGGTAACCAGGCTGTAGGGCCCGATCGAACGCGCGTGGATCTTGTCATCGACCAGATGGTGCAGTTTGAGCATGTAGATATAGCCCACGGTCACCTTGCGGTCGAAGGCATCGCCGGTACGCCCGTCATACAGCGTGACCTGACCCGAAGTATCGAGCCCGGCCTTCGCCAGCATGGCGGAAACATCGGCTTCGCGCGCGCCGTCGAATACCGGGGTGCCCATCGGTACGCCGTTCTTCAGATTGCCCGCCAGTTCAACCACTTCGTCAACCGTGCGGCTGTCGATATCGTCATGGTAGTTCTCACCATAGATATCCTTCAGCCGGTCGATCAACGCGGTCGGCGGCGCGGCGGCTTCGGGGTTGGGATTGGCATGGCGCCATTCTTCCAGCGCCGCGGTGACCTGCTGGCCCAGGCCGCGTGCGGCCCAGCCCAGATGCGTCTCGAAGATCTGCCCGACGTTCATCCGGCTGGGCACGCCGAGCGGGTTGAGCACGATATCGACATGCGTGCCGTCCTCGAGGAATGGCATGTCCTCGCAGGGCAGGATACGGCTAATCACCCCCTTGTTGCCGTGGCGCCCGGCCATCTTATCGCCCGGCTGCAGCTTGCGCTTCACCGCGACGAAGACCTTGACCATCTTGAGCACACCCGGCGCCAGTTCGTCACCGCGTTCCAGCTTCTCCTTGCGGTCCTCGAACCGGTCCTGGATGATCTTGATCGCCACGTCGTACTGCGACTTGACCGCCTCAAGCTGAGTCTGGCGTGCATCGTCGGCCACCGCGAATTTCCACCATTCGTGGCGTTCGGCCTCACCGAGCAATTCCTCAGTGATTTCCGCGCCCTTCTTCAGCCCCTTGGGCGTCGCTGCGGCCACCTGGCCGAGCAGCATGTCGCGCAAGCGGTTGTAGGTGGCGCGGTTGAGGATGCCGCGCTCGTCCTCGCGATCCTTGGCGAGGCGTTCGATTTCCTCGTTCTGGATCGCGCGGGTACGGTCGTCGATCTCGATGCCGTGGCGGTTGAACACACGCACTTCGACGATCGTGCCGGCCACGCCCGGGGGCAAGCGCAGCGAGGTGTCGCGCACGTCGCTGGCCTTTTCGCCGAAAATCGCGCGCAGCAGCTTTTCTTCCGGGGTCATCGGGCTTTCGCCCTTCGGCGTGATCTTGCCCACCAGGATATCGCCCGGATGCACTTCGGCGCCGATGTAGACAATGCCCGCCTCGTCGAGATTGCGCAGCGATTCTTCGCCCACATTCGGGATATCGCGGGTGATGTCTTCCGGCCCCAGCTTGGTATCGCGAGCCATGACCTCGAATTCCTCGATATGGATCGAGGTGAACACGTCGTCCTTGACGATGCGCTCGGAGATCAGGATCGAATCCTCGTAATTGTAGCCATTCCACGGCATGAAGGCGACCAAGCTGTTGCGGCCCAGCGCCAATTCGCCCAGTTCGGTCGAGGGACCGTCGGCGATGATGCTGCCGGCCTCGATCACTTCGCCAACGTTCACCAGCGGGCGCTGGTTGATGCAGGTGTTCTGGTTGGAGCGCTGGAACTTCTGCAGCGTATAGATGTCCACGCCCGACTGGCCCGGCTCGATATCGCCGCTGGCGCGGATCACGATACGCGTGGCATCGACCTGATCGACCACGCCGCCACGCAAGGCAGCAATCGCCGCTCCCGAATCGCGGGCGACGGTGGCTTCCATGCCGGTGCCGACGAACGGCGCCTCGGCCTGCACCAACGGCACCGCCTGGCGCTGCATGTTGGAGCCCATCAACGCGCGGTTGGCGTCGTCGTTCTCCAGGAACGGGATCAACGAAGCGGCGACCGACACCAGCTGCTTCGGCGACACGTCCATCAGCGTAACGTGCTCGCGCGGCGCCATGACAAATTCACCGCTTTCGCGCGCCGAAACCAGCTCGTCGATGAAGCTGCCGTCGGCGCTGAGTTCGGCCGAAGCCTGCGCCACGGTGTGCTTCTGCTCTTCCATCGCCGAGAGATAGACGACATCCTGCGTCACCTTGCCATCGGCGATCTTGCGGTACGGCGTCTCGATGAAGCCGTATTTGTTGACGCGGGCGAAGGTCGACAGCGAGTTGATCAGGCCGATGTTCGGGCCTTCCGGCGTCTCGATCGGGCAGATCCGGCCGTAGTGGGTCGGATGCACGTCGCGCACTTCGAAACCGGCGCGTTCGCGAGTCAACCCGCCCGGCCCTAGCGCCGACACCCGGCGCTTGTGAGTCACTTCGGACAGCGGATTGGTCTGGTCCATGAACTGCGACAGCTGCGACGAGCCGAAGAACTCGCGCACCGCGGCCACCGCCGGCTTGGCGTTGATCAGGTCGTTCGGCATCACCGTGGACACATCGACGCTCGACATGCGCTCCTTGACCGCGCGCTCCATGCGCAGCAACCCGACGCGGTACTGGTTCTCCAGCAGCTCGCCGACCGAACGGACGCGGCGGTTGCCGAGGTTGTCGATATCGTCGACCTCGCCCTTGCCGTCCTTCAGATTGACCAGTTCCTTGACCACGGCGAGGATATCCTCGGTGCGCAGCGTGGTGATGCTGTCGTCGGCGTCGAGCGCCAGCCGCATGTTGAGCTTCACCCGGCCCACCGCCGAAAGATTGTAGCGATCGGCATCGAAGAACAGCCCTTCGAACAGCGATTCCGCGGTTTCACGCGTCGGCGGCTCGCCGGGGCGCATGACCCGATAGATGTCGGCCAGCGCATGATCGCGGTCCTCGGCCTTGTCGGCCTTGAGCGTATTGCGGATCCACGGCCCGATCGACACGTGATCGATGTCGAGCAATTCAAGCTGATCGACCCCGGCAGCGTCGAGCGCGGCCAGGTTTTCGGGCGAGACCTCATCGCCGGCTTCGATGTGGATACGGCCGGTCGCTTCATCGATGATGTCCAGGGCCGAATAGCGACCAAAGATTTCCTCGGTCGGGATCAGCAGTTCGCTCAGCCCTTCCTTCAACGCCTTATTGGCGGCGCGCGGCGAAATCTTGGTGCCGGCGGCGAATACCACTTCGCCCGACGCGGCATCGACGATATCGAAGCCAGGCTTCGTCCCGCGCCACTGCTCCAGCTGAAACGGCACCAGCCAGCCGCTGCCGCTGGCCGAAGGGCTGCGCTTCCAGGTAACGGTCTGGTAGAAATGATTGAGGATTTCCTCGTCGCCCAACCCCAACGCATGCAGCAACGCGGTAACCGGCAGCTTGCGCTTGCGATCGATGCGCACATTGACGATGTCCTTGGCGTCGAATTCGAAATCGAGCCACGAACCACGATACGGAATGACCCGCGCGGCGAACAGATACTTGCCCGAGGAATGCGTCTTGCCGCGATCATGGTCGAACAAGACGCCCGGCGAACGATGCATCTGGCTGACGATCACCCGTTCGGTGCCGTTGATGAAGAAGGTGCCGTTTTCGGTCATGAGCGGCATGTCGCCCATGTAGACGTCCTGCTCCTTTATATCGAGGACCGAACGGGTTTCCGTCTCGGCATCGACTTCGAACACGATCAGCCGCAGCGTGACCTTCATCGGCGCTGCATAAGTGATGCCCCGCTGGCGGCATTCGGTCACGTCGTATTTGGGGTCCTCGAGTTCGTAATGCACGAAATCGAGCTCGCTGGTGCCGGCGAAATCGCGGATCGGGAACACTGAGCGCAGCGTCTTTTCCAGCCCCGAGACATAGCCGATCGACGGATCGGAGCGCAGGAACTGCTCATAGCTTTCGCGCTGAACCTCGATCAGGTTCGGCATCTGCACGACTTCGTGGATATTGCCGAAAATCTTGCGGATGCGCTTTTTTGCAGACGCGCGGACAGAATTGAGGGGCTTGGTCGCCATGGGGTGAGCTGTGCCTCGATTGCGCAAGGAAACTTGCGTATTGCGCCGGGAAACCGGCGGAAAATGGTCCTGCACGGAACGGACGCCATCAACGCGACAAAGGGCCAGACACAACCGAACCCCGGTCAGGATACGGTTTGGTCAAGCCCTTGCAGCAGATGAAAACCCGGCCGCTTCCTTCCGTGGCGAATCCCCGCGCATGGATTCACCTTGCTCGAAGCGCCGAGCGAGAGCAGCATTTATGAGCAGGTCGCGGCAATGTCAATGCGCGATCATAATTCGAACTTGAGCCAGTTCTCCTCGGCGAGCCGAATGGCCCCACTCAGGCAAACGCCCCCTCAAGCATCGATCCTAACAGTCATCTTGCACAATCCCACCATTCCACCACTGATCTGTCAGCCCTCTTTACATATTTAATATTGTTTCTGAATATCAGCAAATATCCTGCTGTTATTACTATGTGTTTTTGTTTGGCACAAACATTGCTCAAGCTATCTCGCCGGTAGAGAATGGCGTTTCAAGGCTGAAATGGCGCTCGATCCGCAGGTCACCCGAACCACGATAGTTTAAGACGAAAGGAGCAGAACATGTTGAGAAAAATTCTGGTATCTACCGCATCCGTTCTGGCCGTTGCTGCGTCTGCCACCGCTGCGGTTGCTACCACGATCGATTTCGACACGATCACCACCGGTGCGACCGTCGACAGCTACTATGCGGGTGGTACCGATTCATTCGGCGAGGTCGGCCCGAATTATGGTGTCACCTTCACCCCTGGCGATTGGGAAACAACAACAGGTTTCGGCGAAACGTCGCCGCCTAACCTGGCTTTTTCCTTAAGCGGCTCTGGGG
>CAXTOI010000208.1:0-1930 GCA_964245645.1 uncultured Novosphingobium sp.
GATCTGGCGATGGCAGCTGTGGCAGTCGAAGAAAGTGAACTCGGGAAACAGCCCTTGCGAGCCATAGCCCGGCGTGGCGAACAGCGTGACCGAGCGCCGCACGGCTTCCGCCTGGCCCACCGCCCAGAGCTGGACGTGATCCGAGCGATGCTTGCGCTGCGCATAGTCGGCATCCTCGTTCCAGTGCTGCTCCATCGCCGAAAACAGGTCGAGTTCGAACGACAGGCGCGGGTGGCCGGCGGCCATCATCTTGTGGGTGACGAAATGGCCCGGCTCGGTCGAGCCGAAGTGGCAGCTGAGGCAGACGGCCGCGCGCGTCTGGGGGCGGTCGAGCGGCACCATGCCATGCGCGATATTGTCGGCATGTGTGCCGCGCACGCTGTAATGGCTGGCCAGCCAGCCCGATGCAGCGCCGTGGCACGATTCGCAGCCGACGCCATCGGCGATCTGGAAGCGCGCGCCCCTGGCCGCCGGGCCGGTGGTGGCATGACAGCCCAGGCACGCCGGCGCGGATGTCGCCGCGCCAAGGCCCAGGGCTGCCGCGATGCGCGCGCCGCGTGCGCCGGCCAGCGCTTCATAAGATCGGCTATGCGCCCCGCCGGGGGTGGCCGGGTCCTGCCAATGGGCGAGTTCATCCTGGCGCACGACGGCGCCGTTGCCTTCCGGCCGGCCGTGGCAGGTAGACCCCGAACAACTGGCGACGCCTTCGAAACTGGCGCCGGCCTCGGCCTGCAGCGCACCGGAACCGAGCAGCGAGAGCAGCAACAGCGCTGCCGCGATCCAACCCGATCGCCGGCGCCAACGGGCAAATCCGATAATCACGCAACCGACCCGGGCATAAAGCAGGCAAGGTCCATCATGATGATTGCCGGAAACAGCTTTGCGGCACCGCGTAACGCGGCCCTTGGCAAATCGCTGTCCGAATTCTCCCCGCGGAAACAGGAAGATTGCCCCATGTTCAGTCCTCCACTGGCCAAGACATAGCCGAAGCCGGGAAAAGGGAAAGATTGAAATTCTACGACCGTCGCCGATAGTCATCGAAATGAAGAACGGCCATGCATCCAGCCGAGTTATCGAATGGTGCGCCGCGAACTGAAATTATTTGCAATAGTACCCGGCAATAGTCACAAGCCTGCAGCAGGGTAACGGGGCGTGAAATTCCTAAGATGGCGCGCGGCAGCCCAACCCGCTTTGCTGCGCGCACCGCGTGCGAGCCGGCGCGTCGGTTGCTCTGCAGTGATGATCCTCGGCATAATTGCCAGTTCAGGAGAGAGCGATGTTGGACAGTTCCAAGGCCAAGACCGGTACCAAAGCTTCCGACCTCTTCGTGCAATGCATGGAGGACGAAGGCTGCGAATATGTCTTTGGCGTGCCGGGCGAGGAAAATCTCGATCTGCTCGATTCGCTGTCGCGCTCCACGAAGATCAAGCTGATCCTCACGCGGCATGAGCAGGGTGCCGGTTTCATGGCCGCAACCTATGGCCGCCATACCGGCAAGACCGGCGTCTGCATGGCGACGCTGGGGCCGGGCGCGACCAATCTGGTGACTGCGGCGGCTTATGCCACGCTGGGCGGCATGCCGATATTGATGATCACCGGGCAAAAACCGATCAAGAAGTCCAAGCAGGGCCGCTTCCAGATCCTCGACGTGGTCGCGATGATGGGCCCGATTACCAAATATGCGCATCAGATGGCATCGTCGGACAATATTCCCAGCCGCGTGCGCGAGGCGTTCCGGCTGGCCGAGGAGGAAAAGCCGGGCGCCACTCACATCGAACTGCCCGAAGACATTGCCGACGAATACACTGACATGCCGCCGCTGAAGCGTAGCCAGGTGCGCCGGCCGATCGCCGATTTGAAGTCGATCTCGATCGCTGCCGAGGCGATTTCGCGCGCCCGCGTCAACAGACGTTCGAGCGCCGCGGCATCG
>CAXTOI010000208.1:1940-5073 GCA_964245645.1 uncultured Novosphingobium sp.
GGAGGCTATTTCGCGCGCCAGGGCGCCGATCCTGGTGATGGGCGCCGGCGCCAATCGCAAACTGACCGGCAAGATGCTGCTGGAATTCGTCGAGAAAACCGGCATTCCATTTCTCACCACTCAACTCGGCAAGGGCGTGATCGACGAACGCCACCCCAAGTTCCTGGGCTGCGCGGCGCTGTCCGCCGGCGATTTCGTTCACCGCGCGATCGAGGACGCGGACTGTATCGTCAATATCGGCCATGACGTCATCGAAAAGCCGCCATTCTTCATGCGCAGCGAGGAAGCCGGCGGCCCCACGGTGATTCACGTCTCAGTCAAGACTGCAGAGGTTGATCCGGTCTATTTCCCGCAGATCGAAGTAATCGGCGATATCGCCAACACCGTCTGGCAACTCAACGAAGCGATCGAGCCCAACGCGGCGTGGTCATTCGACCATATGCTGGCCTATCGTTCCGCCGAAGTCGCCCATACCGCCGGCCTGGCCGCCGACACCCGCTTCCCGATCTTCCCCCCGCACCTGGTCAGGCAGGTGCGCGACGCGTTAGCCGATGACGCGATCATCTGCCTGGACAACGGCGTCTACAAGATCTGGTTCGCACGGGGCTACACTGCCGCCCTGCCGAACACCGTGCTGCTCGACAACGCGCTGGCGACAATGGGCGCCGGCCTGCCCAGCGCGATGATGAGCGCGATGCTGTACCCCACCCGCAAGGTCATAGCGATCTGCGGCGACGGCGGCTTCATGATGAACAGCCAGGAAATGGAAACCGCCGTGCGGCTGGGGCTGAACCTCACCGTGATCATCCTCAACGACAGCTCCTACGGCATGATCCGCTGGAAGCAGGCCAACATGGGCTTTGCCGACTGGGGGCTGACCTATGGCAACCCCGATTTCGTCGAATACGCCAACAGCTATGGCGCGCACGGTCACCGCGTGACGAGTTCGGCCCATCTGGCCGAACTGCTGGCGCATTGCCGCGATACCTCTGGGGTGCATCTGATCGATTGCCCGGTGGATTATTCGGAGAACGACCAGATCTTGAATCACGATATTAAGATGCTGGCTAAGGCGCTGTAGGGTGCGGTTGGAGGATGAAAGGGTAAGCAAAAAAAGGTTTCTTGGGGCCCCAGGCCCCAAACCCCATTAAATTGGGGACTACATCGTTGCAAAACTGCGTTGAGAAAAATGACTGTTTGCGCCTACTTGCTGATATTGCGACGCCATGAGAGACTCGCGCCATAAGCAGTTATCATCGTCAATTATCGGAACGGCAGACGCGGCCGTCGCGACCGGCAGTATGGTTGCTGTCCGGCAGGGGCAGGGCGAGATACGGTACCTTGGATATGCTTCCAACTCTACTCACGATATTGATATGTTGCGTGGCAGCGACGGCTTAGCAGTTTAACCATGATCGACTTCTCAAGTCCTCGCGTGTCGTGGGCGCTAATGACATTCTCGGCGTTGATTAGTGTCGCAGTGTTTGCGGTTGGTCTGACGCACGGCTTTGCTTCCCAGATAACCTTGGCTGGAAGGGACACCGGGGCAGCGCCAGCGGTGGCTCTGGCCGGAACAGCAATCTACTTCCCGGCCAAAGCCAAGACGCTAACGAACAGACATGCTTTCCGCATCTTCGGGCTTGTGACCCTTCTAGGAGCGTTTTGGCTCGTCGCTGCAATCCTAAACCTGTAGGTTCGCTCCCACCGATTACGGACATCTCAATGATCCATTTGCAAGGTATATGATCGCCGTTATTCAGTGTTGCGCACTAATTGCCGGGAGTGAAGTTTTGGCGCCGCAGGCTATAAACCGCTCGCGGCAAGGGCAGGACATAGGAATGGCGTGCAACAGTCAAATGACGGGGAGCGCGAGGGGGTTACCCCTCGCACCTTGACCTAATCTAAAACCGAGCACTTTCCTGTCGAGGATATGAGCCAATGCCCCAGCTGAACGACAGCTACCCTCTCTACCTCAACAACCGAGCGGTTCAGCCGAACCTGGACCTCAAGGTGACCGACAAGTTCACCGGCGAGGTGGCGTTTCGCACCGCGCTGGCCACGCCGGACATCATCGATGAAGCCATCGCCGGCACGGTGCGCGCGGCGGCGCCGTTCGCGGCGATGGCGAGCTATGAGCGGCAGGCGGTGCTCGACCATTGCTTCAAGCGTTTCCGCGAGCGCTTTGACGAGCTGGCCTGGGCGCTGTGCATCGAGGCGGGCAAGCCGCTGGCGGATGCCGAGGGTGAGGTTACCAGGCTGATCGACACGTTTCGCGTCGCCGCGGAGGAGGCCACGCGCAATTATGGCGAGGTGCAGCCGCTGGACATCAGCGCGCGCTCCAAGGGCTATATCGGCATGTGGAAGCGTGTGCCGATCGGGCCGTGCAGCTTTATTTCGCCGTTCAACTTTCCGTTGAACCTGGCGGCACACAAAATCGCGCCCGCCATCGCCGTCGGCTGTCCCTTTGTGATGAAGCCGGCCAGCCTGACGCCGCTGGGGGCGATCATCATTGGTGAAGTGCTGGCCGAAACGGATTTGCCCGAGGGCGCCTTCTCGATCCTGCCGGCCAGCCGTGACGGCGCCGACCTGTTCACCACCGACGAGCGGCTGAAGCTGCTGTCGTTTACCGGCTCGCCCGATGTGGGCTGGGCGCTGAAGGCCAAGGCGGGCAAGAAGAAGGTGGTGCTGGAGCTCGGCGGCAATGCGGCGGTGGTGATCGATGCCGATGCCGATCTCGATTATGCGCTCGAACGGGTGGTGTTCGGGGGCTATTATCAGTCGGGGCAGAGCTGCATCCACGTCCAGCGGGTGATCGTCCATGAGGCGGTATACGACACGTTCCGCGATATGCTGGCCGACCGGGTAAAAGCGCTGCGTTCGGGCGATCCCAAGAACCGCAAGACGTTCATCGGCCCGATGATCTCGGTCAAGGAAGCGCAGCGGCTCAAGGGCTGGGTCGATGCGGCGGTTGGCGGCGGTGCGCGGCTGCTGGCGGGCGGCGGCTGCGAGGGCGCGATGCTGGAGGCCACGCTGATCGAAAACTGCAGCCGCGACAGCGAGTTGTACCGCGAGGAAGCCTTCGGCCCGGCGGTGATCTTGTCGCGTTTTTCGGATTGGGAAGCGGCGCTCGAAG
>CAXTOI010000208.1:5083-6251 GCA_964245645.1 uncultured Novosphingobium sp.
GTTCACACGCGACATCCACAAGGTGCTGGGGGCGTGGGACCAGCTCGAGGTCGGCGGCGTGATCGTGAACGACGTTTCGTCGTTCCGCGTGGACAACATGCCTTATGGCGGGATCAAGGATTCGGGGCTGGGCCGCGAGGGAGTGCGCTTTGCGATGGAGGATATGACCGAGATTCGCAATCTGGTAATCCGGAAGGCGTGATGCCGCTTCCTCCCCGTGCCGGGAAGGCATCAGGCTGGTGCGTTGATGCTCGCCCAGACAGCCGAGATCACCACCGAACCCTCGCCGACCGAGGACGCCACGCGCTTGACCGAGCCGGCGCGGACATCGCCGACCGCGAAGATGCCGGGCTTGGATGTGGCAAACGGCGTGGCGGCGCCCACGTCGTTGCCGGTCATCACGAAACCTTGCGGATCGAGCTGGACGAGGCCGCCCAGCCAATCGCTGTTGGGCGCAGCGCCGACCATCACGAACACCGCGCCGACATCCAGGTCGCGGCTTGTGCCTGACGCGCGGTCGCTGAGCGTGACCCGCTCCAGTTGATCCGATCCGTGCAGCGCCGTCACCTCGGCGCCATATTCGATCGCGATGCCGGAGTCCGCTTCCAGCCGGCTGGCGAGATAGCTCGACATCGTGCTGGCGAGCGATCGGCCGCGGACCACCAGCCGGACGCACCGCGCGGTTCGGCACAGATACATGGCGGCCTGCCCGGCGGAATTGCCACCGCCGATGATGATCACCTCGGTGCCCTTGCAGTATCGCGCCTCGATCTCGGTCGCGGCATAATAGACGCCCGCGCCTTCGAAGTCGGCGAGCCGATCGATCGGCAAGCGGCGATACTGCACCCCGGTAGCGACGATCACGGCTTTGGCGCGAATGCGCTGTCCGGTATCGAAGGTCGCGCAGAAACAGCCGTCCGGCAATGGGTCCAGCTGGGCAACACGGCGCGGCAGCGCAAAACGGGTACCGAACTTCAGCGCCTGGACTTCGCCGCGCCACACCAGGTCTGCGCCCGAAATGCCGGTCGGGAAGCCCATGTAGTTTTCGATCCGGCTGGAGGTGCCGGCCTGCCCGCCGATCGCAACGTCTTCGACCACCAGCGCCAGCAACCCTTCGGCGCCGGCATAGACGCCCGCCGCCACCCCGGCCGGCCCGCCGCCGACGATC
>CAXTOI010000209.1:0-6238 GCA_964245645.1 uncultured Novosphingobium sp.
GTGCTGTAACAGAACCACGCCAACCACAGCCCAGTTTATGACGCAGTAAGATTAGCGGCAAATTGCCTAACAAGCTTGATGATCGTTTGTGAGCCAGGGATGATTTTCGCTGCCTGAAAGCGTCCTTGTCGCGACCGCGACTGGATTCAGTTTATCTTGACTCGGGTTGTTAGTAACTAAGCCTTGTAGCCGTTCCCGGTCGGCATGGCGTCCCATGGTTGCGTCGATCAGTCCGCCAGCAGCCGGATATGCTGGTCGCGATCAAGCGCGGTCAGCCAGCGGAGCCGTTCGAAGCGACCATCGGGCACTGTCCCAAAAGGTCGGCAACCCGGTCGAGTGGCGAGGGCAGGGGGTCAGGCTGATCTCGCTCTCGGCCGGTTCGATCAAGGCCGGACCTTGCCGAAGCTGGACCCCGTGCTGGCCTTCGTACAACCGCAGTAGGATCGGCAGTAGCGCCACACAGAACACGGCAAGCGCCAGATCGGTGTTCCTGGCAATTTCGTTCTGCAGGGCAACGGTGCGATGCGTGACGATTCGCAAGCCCGCAATCTCTTCAGCGTGCTCGGCCATCTGCAAAAGCATGCCGGCCTTAAGCTGCATGTCGGCAGCGGCCCGCAATAATGTATAAGCCAAGCGCGAAGCTGAAATCAAGATCTCGCCTTTCGCGGGCAAGCCGATCGATCCGCAGCCAGTGCTCACTTAGGCGACGGCAAGAAGGATATCTCGCGTAAGGCGGCCAAACCATACAGAAGTTGACAGGATCGAGCACATGCGGAACATGGTTAAACCAGACTCGCGGAGGCGAGTGAGGGGGGAACATGCGCTGGAAGCTGGCCATCATCGGCTCTCTCCTGATATGCGCGCCTGAAGTCGGCCTATGCCGTCATCAGGGGCCGCAGCCTGCGAATGCCGCCGCCCAGGTGAAGCATGTTCCCGCGCCGGTGCCGAAGGATATAGGGCCGCTAAAACCTCCCGGGCCGAAATCGCCCGCAAACCCGCACTGGGTGGTGGATTACAGCCAGGCCTGCAACATTGCAGCCCTCCTAAGCGCTTTAGCCTTGACCTATCTTTGCTGTCATCCAATCGGCGCTTTTTATCGTCGCGGGTGGGGCATCAAGAAAGCGGACATATTCAGCAGCCTTAGCGTACAGGCGAAAGCACTTTATCTGAAAACTTTTAATGTCACAGGTGTTACCGATCCAGCGAAGCTTTCGACAAGATGTGTGACTTCCGATACGGTCGTTATCGGCTGACGGCACCTCTCATCCTGCTCATCCTGCTCATCCTCATCACGTTTCCGCTGATGTTTCTTGAGACGTCCAGCGGATGGGCGGCCCTCATCGTAGCGAACAGCCACGGCCTGGCCTCCGTAGCATTGCTGGCTTCTCCCTTCCCGCCGATCTTCAAAGTTCCCGAGATGGGACTTGCGGCAATTGCCGGCGCTTATGCCTGGGTGGGTGCGAGCCTGTTTGATGGAGCCACGCGCTACAACCTGCCTCCCCAGGTCGTGCTCGGTGCTTCGCTACGGCTCGTGATCGCGGTTCCGCTGGGATATTCCATTCAGTCGATTGCGGCACCTGTGATCGCCCCGTTTCTCGCTTTCGCATTAGGGGCATTCCCGCTTGCTGAAGTGCAGATACTGCTGAAACGTATCGCCACAAACAAGCTCGGCCTTGAAACAAGCGCCGATCATCAAAAAGATGAGGTCAGCGTACTCGACGGTATCGATCAGCCGACTGCGGACCGGCTAGAGGATGGGGATGTCCTGACCGTTGCCCAGCTTGCCTATTCCGACCCGGTGCAGCTTTCGATGCGGACCAATCTCTCGTTCAACTCGATTATCGATGCTCAGAGCCAGGCGCTGGCGTGGATTTATGTGGGCGACAATCTTCCGCAGCTGGCGAAAATCGGCTTTCGCGGCGCGGTCGAGATCGCGCCCTTTTATGAGGATCTGTCCGCAGAGACAGATACAAACGGTCCCGCAAACAAGCTGCTGCAGATTGCCTCCGATCGTACCGGCGTTCCCCCCGACAAGTGCCCGCCACAAACGCCTCCGGCCACGCGCACGCCGATCCCTGCAGACGGGCTGCGGCACGCCTTTAGGGAGATCACTGGCAATCCCTACACCCGCTTTCTCAGTGAAGTCTGGAACAGCACGGGCCAGGATGTCGGTAGCTCCGCACCGAGTGAGATACCCCGTTGACCGCTTAGGTGATCGACCGACGATGAGCATTCAGTCTGGAGAAGAGTAGGTGAACCATCATCATATTTTAAGGTCCTCGCGGACGCGAGGCATCGCTCTTTCACTCCTGGTAGTTCTCACCAGCTCCTGCTCTCCTTACGCATACACGGATAAAGTCGCGACATTCGCCACAAGCTCCGCTGCCGTGGCGTCTGCCGCCAGCTCTGGACGTACAGCGCTGCTGTCGGACGCGAACGATATTCGGTCGGCGATCTTCGCCGCCAATAAGCTCCCCCTTCTCGCTTCTCCGGGCGAATGCGCGCCCCCTCTGCTCCCGAAAGCTGATGCTGGGCCAGCAGGCGCTCCTCACGATAGAGCAGCGGCAGGTCTCGGCCAGAACTCCATATGCACGATCGGCCTCGATCCTACCTTTAAGTGGGGCGCAGGCCCTGCCGATACGCCAGAGATCGCGAGACAGAAGCATACACTTCAGAGGATCACTTCAGACGCCCATGGGCTCACCCGTGCCTTGCAAAGTTTGGCTCAAGCGCAACCGGTTTTCGATCAGCTGGCGGGATACGCCGCAGCACTCAGCAAGATCGTGGATGCGAGCGCATCGTCAAGTCTAAAGACCGCAACGGCAAACACGGCGTCTGCAACAGGCGCCGCAGTTGGCGCTATCCAGACCGCGTTGGGCGCCGACACGGCGACGGCGAATACAGCTGAGGCATCCGCCGCTGCAACGGTTCTCGGAGCCGCTATAGGAAGCTACCGCGACGAACGGCGATATAACGTGTTGAAGAAGGCCGTCGTTACAACCGGTCCCTCTCTGCAAGCCATCGCACCCGTTTTGCGAGCCGCGGTGTCCCAGGCTCGCGACACGCGCATCAGCTTGATTCGCGATGAACTCGAAATGCAAGAAGACCTACTAGCGAAGAACGAGATCGGGAAAGTCTCTGCGGCCGAATATACGGCCCGCTATACCAAGTTGCAGTCGTTGGTCGATACGATGAACTCCCTGAACGCTTCCGATCCGAACGGAACGATCGACAAGATGCTATCGGCGCACTCCGCTTTGGCATCAGCAATATCTGAGAAGAAGGGGCAGTTTGCGCAATTCGTCACCCAGGTGAGCGCTTTTGCTGATGACGTTGAGGCTCTTCGCAAGGCCTTTACACCGACGAACAGCTCTGCCCAAAGCACAACGTCCAAATAGTAGGGGATTACGCATGCCTAGCGTTGCCGATCTTTACACGAAGCTACAAAGCAGCTGCGACTCGATTAATGGCTCGATCGCCGCCATCGCCGCCCAGATACCCAGCGCCTCACCTGATGAACGGGAACAGCTCAGGGAGTCTATGGATGACCTCTCCGACAAGGAGATCGATCTACGTGCCTCGTTCATCAAGGAAGCGCTTAGCAATGACGAGATCACTAGCGCAATTGAAGACATCAGATCACAAACGACGGAGATAGATATCGAGGCGGCCAAGATTGACAGCGTGGTTGCAGCCATGAACTCCGTCGCTAAAATCTTGGGGTATGTCGCCAAGATTGCCGCGACGCTTGCACCGCTACTCGCTTGAATGGATTGCCGATACCGATCATGATTTATACGATCCGCGAGTGGCTGCTAGTATTGTCGCACTAATAGAACATGCTGTCCGGTATTTTAGAGAACACAATTAGCATAGCGATTTTCAGAAGCGTATCTTGGCGGACGATTCCATATATCAGTAACTAAAGTGAACTTTGTCCGCACCGATAGTGCGGGACGCTATATTTAGTGTCAGCTCTCAGGCGTTCTGTTTCTTCGATAACTTTGTGATCCTCTGACGTTATATCAGCACCCGCTCGACCTCATCCAGGGTCATCTCGTCGGAGCGGCGATCATAGAGCTGCGTCGTCCGCGTCGAGGCATGGTTAGCCATTGCCGCCGCTTTTTCCAGAGTGCCGCCGTTTTTGAGATAGGCGGTGATGCCGGTCGCTCGGAAAGAGTGATTGCCGATCGCCGTCATGATCCCGGCCGCGGCCGCCCGCCGGCGCACCATCTGATAGGCGTTGGCCTGGGGCAGCGGTGTTTCGCTCAGCTTGCCGGTGCCGCGGCCGATCGTCCGGAACAGCAAAGCCTTTGGATCCGCTGCCAGGCCACAGCCATCGATATAGGCATGCAGATACGTCTCAAGGCTATGATGGCAGGGCATCTCGTGCCGCTTGCCGCCTTTTTCGTGCAGCCGCACCCAAAGGCGCCGGTTCTGCACGAACACGTCGTCGACGCGTATTTTCAGCGCCGCGCCAATGCGCGCGAAGCTGTAGACCATCAGCGCCATAAGCGCGCGATCGCGTAAGCCTATCGGCGTGGTGACGTCGATGCTGTCGAGAAGCTGCCGCGCCTCGTCCGGCGCCATCACCGGCGTCTTGCCTCGCCGCACACTATGGGACGGTCCCCGCACCGATGATGCCGGATTAACATGGATGACATGGCCGGTAACGAGGTAGTCGAATAGATGCCGCAGGCCGGCGAGGCGCTGCTTGACGCTGGGCGCGCTGAGCGTTTGCCCCAATCCCTCGATCCAGGCCGCGACATGCAGCGGCTCGATGTCTTCAAGAGCGCGCAGCTTGTGATCTTCGCACCAGGTCAGGAACTCGGCCGCAGCGCGCATATAGGCCCTGCGTGTATGCGCATTGCGGATGGTGACGGCGAAGAATTCCAGGAAGCGGCGCTGCGCGTGATTGTCGGCCGACGCAATCAGCGCCGGCAAGGCAAGGACAGAGGTGAGGGGGACCAGCTGGTTCATTCAGGCGTCTTGGCGGGCACGGTATCGACGGGCCTGGTCGTGCCCCAAAACGCCAACCCTGCGATGGCCGAGGAACCAGCGGCTCCGAGCGCCCGCATCCAGAACAGCAGCCGGGATGTGTTCAGCACATGCGGCAGAATGTCGGCATCGTAATGAGCGGCCCATATCAGATTGCTTGCGTGCCAACCCAAGCACCCTTCGAACAAGGCATAGATAACACCAGCGACACACGATCCGCGGATGAAATAGACGTTGCTACTCCGGAGCCAATCGCCGAAATCCCCCTTGAGGCTGGCAAGCACCCACACAAGATTTTGAGCGATAGCGAAGGCCGCTACCTTATCACCCATCGCCCCCACATCTGAAGCAGCCGTAACGAGTTCCGTGATCGGCATAGCTCATCCCTTCACGCGCTATCTATATACGATAAAGGACATTATCATATATAAACGTGCACCGCCACGTCGTCACGATGCTTGACCTTTCTGCCGAAATGGTGTACATACATTATTGTCAATATGGGAGATGCCGTGGAGTTTGAGTGGGACGATGTGAAAGCCACCGCCAACCTCGCCAAGCATGGCGTGTCGTTCACGCTGGCCCAAGCCGTCTGGGACGATCCGCTCCATATCCTCTTGCCCGATCGCATCGAGGGCGGCGAGCAGCGCTGGCATGCCATTGGCCTGGTTGGCGCTGTTGTCGTGCTGGTGGTGGTGCACAGCTATCCCGAGCCGGGCGACGAGGACCGGATACGCATCATTGGCGCCCGGAAAGCTACATCGCATGAAAGGAGACGCTATGAGCAAGAAAGCGATTAGCCCGGAGCTGCAGCAGCAGATCGATCAGCTCGCGGAGCTGCCCGATGCGCTGATCGACACGGGCGACATACCAGAGGCACGTGCCGAAGCGTGGCAGCATGCACGCCGGCCTGGTCTCTATCGGCCGATCAAGCAACCCGTCACGCTACGCCTTGATGCCGATGTCATCGCCTGGTTCAAGGAGCATGCCCAGGACCGCGGCTATCAGACCGAAATCAACCGCGTGTTGCGTCGGTATGTCGCCGACGCCGACGCGGGGTAAAGCCTCAGCTCGCCGACGAAACATTCCGCTTCCCAGAACGCGTAGCCTGTTGCGGCAAATAATCCGACTTATTTTAATTGTTCAAGCGTGAAGACGCGTTGATGCTCGCACTTTTCACCCCTACTGAGTGTCTGACCCGAAACTCATTTTAGAAAAGGTTGGGTGATATCAAGGACAT
>CAXTOI010000210.1:0-6227 GCA_964245645.1 uncultured Novosphingobium sp.
CAGCTGTTTCACCCCGAACTGCTACGTCAATCGCGCGATCTGGCGCGTTTCAGCCATTGGCTCGACAAGAATTGATCCTATTTCATTGTCGGGCCCGGGTTCGGCCCGTTTCAACTTGCCTTGCGGACGCCATCCGCTACGCATTTGCACTGATGGTGTGGGAATTAGCCTGCATATAGGGCTCAGGAAAAATGCTGAAACAGACGGCGCGGAAGACCGCGTTGATTACCGGGGTCACGGGGCAGGACGGTGCCTATCTGGCGCGGCTGCTGCTCGATCGCGGCTACCGGGTGCACGGCATCAAGCGGCGCTCGTCTTCGTTCAACACCGGGCGGATAGACGACATCTATGAAGACCCGCAAAGCCCGGATCCGCGCCTGACGCTGCATTACGGCGACATGACCGATGCGACCAATCTGATCCGCATCGTCCAGGAAACGCAGCCCGACGAAATCTACAATCTGGCGGCGCAAAGCCACGTCCAGGTCAGTTTCGAAACGCCGGAATATACCGCCAATGCCGATGGACTCGGCACGCTGCGCCTGCTGGAGGCGATTCGCATCCTTGGGCTGGGCGCGAAAACCCGCTTCTACCAGGCATCGACATCCGAGCTGTTCGGGCTGGTGCAGGCCGTGCCGCAGCGCGAAACCACGCCCTTCTATCCGCGCAGCCCCTATGCCGCAGCCAAGCTCTATGCCTATTGGACCGTGGTGAATTACCGCGAGGCCTACGGGCTGCACGCCTCCAACGGTATCTTGTTCAATCACGAAAGCCCGTTGCGCGGCGAAACCTTCGTCACCCGCAAGATCACCCGTGCTGCGGCGGCGATCCGCCTCGGCCGGCAGGAGGTGCTTTATCTCGGCAACCTCGATTCGCAGCGTGACTGGGGCCATGCGCGCGAATACGCCCATGGCATGTGGCTGATGCTGCAGCAGGACGAGGGCGACGATTACGTGCTCGCCACCGGCACGACCACGAAGGTGCGCAGCTTTACCGAATGGGCCTTTGCCGATGCCGGGATCGAGCTGGAATGGCAAGGCAGCGACGCCGAGGAAAAAGGCTATTGCCGCCGGACCGGCAAATTGCGCGTTGCGGTCGATCCGCGCTATTTCCGCCCGACCGAAGTCGATCTGCTGGTCGGCGACGCGGGCAAGGCGCATCAGAAACTGGGCTGGCGCGCCGAAGTCACCGTGCGCGAACTCGCGCGCGAGATGGTAGCAGCGGACCTCGAACTGCTGGCGAACGACGCCGTCTGGCATGTAAGCTGACTGGTATGGCCGATGCGTTCCCGGCGCCATGCCCGATCTGCGGAGCGTCGCGGCGCGAGGTGGGAACGCGGACTTTCCTGAACGCCCATGCGGCGGCGCTCGATTACTGCACGGGCTGCGGATTCCTGCAGGTGCGCAATCCGCATTGGCTGGCGCAGGCTTATGAAAGCGCAATCACTGCGCTCGATACCGGCCTGGTCGCGCGCAATCTGCGGGCCGCCGCCACCTTGGCGGGGCTGTTTACTTTGCCCGCGTTCGGCGGCGGTCGCGGCATTTACCTCGATCAGGGCGGCGGGGTCGGCCTGCTGGTGCGGTTGATGCGCGATCGCGGGTTCGATTTCCGTTGGGCCGATGCCCATGCCGACAATCTGCTGGCGCGGGGTCTGGAACTGGCGCCGGGCGAGGCCTGCGTCGCGGTGACCGCGATTGAAGTCTTCGAGCATCTCGAAGACCCGCTCGAATTCGTCACCCGCGCGCTGGCGGAGTCTGGTTCGCGCACGCTGATCTTCACCACCGAGCTTTACGCCGGCGAACCGCCGAACGACTGGTGGTACTATGCCGAGGAGGCCGGCCAGCATATCGCCTTTTATCGGCACGACACGCTGGAGGCGATGGCGCGCCGCCTTGGCCTGCAGGTGTTGAGCCATGGCGGATTGCACATGCTGACCGATCGCGCGATCAGCCCATCCGCGTATCGCTTGCGGGTGGGCCGATATGGGCGGCTGCTGGCGCGTCTGCGCAGGTCTGCGCGCCCATCGCTGATCGAAGCGGATCACGATAATTTGCTCCGGCGCATGCGGCACGCGGTGGATGCGCCGTCCTGATCCGCCCCGCGTCCTGTTCGACGCAGACATCTTCCTGCGCCAGCCGGTAGGCGGTATCTCGCGGATGTTCGTCGAACTGGCCCGCGCGCTCCCTGCCGCCGGTTTCGAACCACGCGTTTTTGCGCCGTGGCATATCAACCAATTGCTCGCCGACCTGCCGCAGGACTGTTTCCCGTTTGGGCAGCGCCGCATCGGCAATCGCTGGGGGCTAGCTGCGGCGCGGCGCCTGCCCATCGCCGTGACGCGGATCGCCGCGCGGCGGGATCGGGCGCAACTGGTGCACCAGACCTATTACCCGCCGCGCGCCGCGGCCCCGGCGCATCTGCCGCTGGTCATCACGATACACGACATGATTCACGAACTGGACCCCGGCTTTGCCGGCGACCCCGTCGCGGCGTGGAAAGCGCAGGCGATCGCGCGCGCCGACTGGATCACTTGCGTGTCATCCCATACCCGGCAGGACATGATCGCGCTGTTTCCCGACTCGGCCCGCAAGAGCTCAGTCGTGCCGCTCGCCGCGGCGCTGGTCGATGCTTCGCCGCTGCCGCCGCAGCCGCGCCCTTATCTGCTGTATGTCGGCGAGCGCGCGCGCAGCTACAAGAACTTCCGCAGCGCGCTCGCGGCTTATGCGTCATTGGCTGCGGTGGTGCGGGATTTCGACCTGATCGCGATCGGCGGCGGCGCTTTCAGCGAGGCCGAACTGGCCCTGATCGCGCAGGCCGGAGTTGCCGCCAAAGTGCGGCAACGCGCAGTCGACGATGCCGCGCTGGCCGGCTGGTATCGCCAAGCCGCCTGCCTGCTGTACCCCTCGACTTACGAAGGCTTCGGCATTCCGCCGCTGGAAGCCATGGCCGCCGGATGCCCGGTCATCGCCTTGCGGCGCGCCTCGATCCCCGAGGTCTGCGGCGAGGCGGTCTGCTATGCCGATGGCCCCGAGGCCGAGGCGCTTGCCGTGGCGGTCGCCCGCGTGTTGTGCGATCAGGATTATACCGCTGCCTTGCGCGAGGCGGGCCGCTTCCGCGCCGCAGCGTTCAGCTGGCAACGCTGCGCTGCCGAAACCGCAGCGGTTTACCGCGCGTTGATCCGATAGGGAGGTGACATCAGCAATGCCGGCCGAGGACGTGTTCGATTTGCGGGGCAAGCGCGTGTTCGTCGCCGGGCACCAGGGCATGGTCGGCTCGGCCATCGTGCGGCGCCTGGCGCGGGAGGATTGTGCCGTGCTTACCGCAACTCGCGCAGACGCCGATCTGCGCGAACAAGGCCAGGTGCGCGCATGGCTGGCGCAGCATCGTCCCGACGTGGTGGTGGTAGCGGCGGCCAAGGTCGGCGGGATCCTCGCAAACGACAGCTATCCGGCCGATTTCCTCTACGACAACCTGATGATCGAGGCCAATCTGGTCGACGCGGGGTGGCGCTGCGGCGCGCAGAAGCTGCTGTTCCTGGGCTCGTCCTGCATCTACCCCCGGCTTGCGGACCAGCCGATCACCGAGGACGCGCTGCTGACCGGGGCGCTGGAGCCCACGAACGAATGGTACGCGGTGGCCAAGATCGCCGGGATCAAGCTATGTCAGGCCTATCGTCGCCAGCATGGGTTCGATTGCATTTCGGCAATGCCGACCAACCTTTATGGCCCCGGCGACAATTACGACCTGGCGACCAGCCACGTGCTGCCGGCGCTGATCCGCAAGGTCGATCAGGCGAAACGCACCGGCGGCGCAGTGGACATCTGGGGCAGCGGCGCACCCTTGCGCGAATTCCTCCATGCCGACGATTGCGCCGATGCCTGCGTGTTCCTGCTGAAACATTATTCCGGCGAGAGCCACGTCAATGTCGGCTACGGCTCGGATGTTTCGATTCGCGAATTGGTCGGATTGGTGATGGCCGTGGTCGGCTATGTCGGCGAAGTCGTTCACGATCGCAGCAAGCCAGACGGTACGCCGCGCAAGCTGATGGACTCATCGCGGCTGCGGAGCATGGGCTGGCAACCCGCGATCAGCCTGGCCGAGGGGATCGCCGACGCCTATCGGCATTATCTTGCCGCAATGGGCGAGACTAATTGAGCGCCAGGGCAGTGAACGCGAGTCGTGGAACAATCCGTCGCAATTATGAACAAATCGTCACCCGCTTGCGCCATGTCTGTCGAAATAAATTGATACAGGGCTTGATAAATAATTCGAAATAGGGGTAAATCCTTAGTCTATCAGGCGAAGGGTTGTACGCTGCGTATCCATCACCGCACCCGATCAGGCAATCAATGGTCCTTCGCCGCGGATCGTCGGCCATGACGGGCGGTGACAGCCTGCGCATTGCCATCCTGGGGATCAATTACGCCCCGGAGGAAATCGGCATCGCGCGCTATACCACCGATATGGCGGTGGCGCTGACTGCGCGCGGCCATCGGGTGGAAGTCATCGCGGGCAAGCCCTATTATCCGCAATGGACTACCTATCTGCCGTACCGTAAACGCGGCTGGCTGCACGATACCGAGCGCGGCGTGGCGATTACCCGTTGCCCGCATTACGTGCCGGCAGAGCCCAGTGGCCGGCGCCGGATCGTCCACCTCGCCAGTTTTGCAGCAGCCGCGCTGGGCCCGGCGCTGCAGCTGGTGTTCCGCCCCGGGCGGGCGCGACCGCAAGTGGTGATCTGCGTGGTTCCGGCTCTGCTCAGCCTGCCGGTGGCTTGGCTGGCGGCGCGGCTGGCGGGTGCGCGACTATGGATTCACGTCCAGGATTTTGAAGTCGAGGCGGCCTTCGCCACCGGCCTGATCACCTCGCGTCGCGGTATCGCGGAATGGGCGCAAGCGATGGAGCATCGGCTGTTGAACCTGGCTGACCGGATTTCGACGATCTCTCCGCAAATGTGCGCCAGGCTGGTGAAAAAAGGCATCCAGCCGGAACGCGTGGTGCAGATCCGCAATTGGGCCGATGAGCCGCGCGCCGACAGCCCCGGCGATGGCGCTTCGCTGCGCGAGGAGTGGTGTCTCGGCAAAAAACAGATTGCCTTGTATTCGGGCAATATCGCCAACAAGCAGGGCATCACCATCCTGATCGAGGCGGCGCGGCTGACCGCTCATCGCAATGACATCATCTGGGTGATCTGCGGGCAGGGGCCATATCGGCCAGCGCTCGAAGCGCAGGCGGCAGGGCTCGACAATATCCAGTTCCACGATCTCCAGCCGGGCAGCCGGATGCGCGAATTGCTGACGATGGCAGCGGTGCATCTGCTGCCGCAATTGCCCGGCGCGGCCGATCTGGTGCTGCCGTCCAAGCTCACCAACATGCTGGCCTCGGGACGGCCGGTGGTGGCGACGGCGGACTTCGGCACGGGCCTGTTCGCCGAGGTGGACGGTTGCGGCGTGATTACCCCGCCCGGCGACGCCGCCGGCTTTGCGCGCGGCGTCTGCGAATTGGTGGACGATCGCGAACGCCGGCACGCGCTGGGGCTGACGGCCAAACGCCGCGCAGGCGAACGCTGGGCACGCGAACGCATCATCGACCGGCTGGAACGCGAGCTGCAGGCTGTTTGCCGCAACGAGCCCGCCGTCATCGGGCAACTCGGCAAGGCGCTGTGAGTTGGGCTGCAGCGGCGGTGATGGCGCTTGCCGGCATGATCGCTTGCGGCGGGAACGGCGAGCAGCGATAACCGGCCATGCTGCGCTGGAATGCCCTGTTTTCGCACCGGATCGTCGCCGGCACGCTGGTCGGCTATTATGGCCAGTTGATTCAGCTGGGCGTGCAGCTGATCTCGCTGCCGGTGTTCACCGCGCATTGGGGCCTCGCCGGCTACGGCACCTGGCTGATCCTGTTCACTATTCCTTCGTCGCTCGGCCTGGCCGACTTCGGCTTGTCGGCGGCGGGCGGCAACACCATGACCGCGGCCGCGACAAGGGGAGAGTTTGCGCGCGCGCGCGCCATCTACGGCTCGCTGCGGCTGATTACGCTGGTCACCGGCGCGGCCATGGCCGGGGCGGTCATGCTGGTGCTGCTGGTCATCCGCCCGCATGCGCTCGATTTCGCCGCCGCCGCGACTCGTGGCCACGCGACGGAGACCGCCTTGCTGATGCTCGGCTACGGCGTTGTCGCGCTGGTCAACGAAAGCCCGATCGCCGCTTCGCGCGCGGTCGACGCCTATGCGC
>CAXTOI010000211.1:0-6222 GCA_964245645.1 uncultured Novosphingobium sp.
AGCACCCGTGTCGCCACCAACGTCTGTGAAGTTTTGCGGGCGGCGGGCGGCAAATCGCCGATCGCGCGCAGGACGCGCTCGCCGCCGAACCTGACGAACTCGGTCTCCATGCGCAACGCGAGCTTCGGGAAAGGAGTGGCAAGTCGGTTGGCGGCGAATTCAGCAACCAGGTCCGATCTGAAGACGACCACGGATTTCGAGCTTGAGCGCAGTGCCGGCTGGATAGCGGCTTCCAACAGGGTTGTCATGGGCGTCGCCCCGTCGAACGACCGCATCAGCTTGCGGGCTGAACGCAACGAACCGGCCTCGGCATCGACCTGGCTGGCAAGGCTTCGCGGATCGTCGAGCGTCGCGAGATCCCCGGTGACCCGGTAGACCGCGAGGAGGTAATCCGCGGCCGCCGTCGAGGTCTCACTCTCCAGGAAGGCGCTAAGTTCGGACAGCGAACCGGGTAGCGACGCGGTGCGGCGGACGGTGGCCACAAGGTTACGCGCGGTCGATGCACCCTGTTCGTCGCCCTTGTCGGACAGGCTGTTCGCCAGGCGTCGCAGCGCCTCGATGCCCTGGTCGACTTCGCCGAAGAAGCCATCGACGTCGATGTGGGCACTGCCTTCGAACGCCGCTGCGGCTCCGTCGACCGGCCTCACGATGTCTGCGAGTTCGGAATAGACGACGTGACCTGGCGCGGGCACGACCTTGCCGTTGCGGCCGGGCTTCTTGGTCCCGAGGATGTCGAAGCGCGCGGCGCGGTAGGTCCATGGATCGTCCGCGACCGCGAGGATGCCGGTGGCCGGATGCAGTTCGCGCAGGCAGGTGACGAACTCCTTGGCGTTTTCGACCCAGTCCCAACCTAGGCGGTTGCGCGCGGTGCGGGTGAGGTCGAGGATGACGAGGTCCGGCGCGGGCTTGATCGATCGCAGCGTCAGGCCGAGCCGCTCGCCGGCGCGCATCGTGTAAAGGAAGAAGCGCGCCTTCGACGGGTCGTCAGCCTCGCCGGAGCGGCTCTGCTTCGCGATGTCGGTCTTCGAGCGGGTGCGCCATAGCAAGGAGCTGTTGGACGACCGCTCGTCGCGCGGCGATCCGTGGGGGACAATCTCGTCGAGGATCGGGTGCTCGAACTCGGCGTAGTCGCGGCCGTCCGAGGCGCGACCCGTCAGGTTGCGCACCCGCGCCATCACCTGGTGGTAGTCCTTAGCCGGATCGGCATCTGCGTTCTGGTAGCGCTTCACGTGCTCGAAGTTCACGGCGCCGAATGCGTGCCGGTCGACTTGGACCTGCCGGGCCTGGGCGTGTGTGCTGCGCGCATAGGGATAGACCAGCACGCGCACGGGATCCGCGGCATGGCGCCCACCTTCACGCACGCCCTGCACGAGAACCTGTTGGGGTTCTGCGCTTCCGATCGCGGCGATCGTCAGGAGACCGGCGATCGCCGATGGGGACACACGCAATGGCGGCCAGGGCATCACGACCTGGACCATGCCGTCGCCAGCTACCTCGGCGGCCGAACGCACGAGCCGCGCATATGCGGGCGTGATCTCAGATGCGTCAGGCGCTCCGAGGTGATGGAATGGCTGCGCCGCCAGCGCGGCCATGTATTGCGCCACGTCGCGATGCTGGCGCGCGGGCGGTGAGGCTGCCGTAGGAGTGGCGGACGCGCTGCGGACGGCGTTGGACTGCGTCATCTTCGCGAGCAACGCCGCCCGCTTCTCGAGCGCAGCCTGTCGCTGATCGGCGCGGTCGTCCAGCGTCGTTCCTGGCGGTTTCTGGAACGGATGGCCGCGTCCCATCAGGCGTAGACCGGTTCGGACTGGAGCTGGTAGGCGACCGCTGCCGCGGTCTCGACCCCCTTTCCGTCTGCGAGCTCGGCGGCGAAGGCATCAGGTGTGGGTAGGTCGAGCTGCCGCAGCAGGGTGACGGATACGGAGGCCGTTCCCGACACGCGACGGTATCGCTGGTCGACGGCGGACGTGTTGAGGAGCCGGACGGCGAGTTCAAGCAGTCGTTCGTCCGTTCCGGTCAGCACGATCGTGTGGTTCTCGCTGACGAAGCCACCCCATCTCGACCTGACCGCGGGGTCTACCATCGCGGCGACGAGGCGGCGGGGCTGCTTGTCGTTGGTCGTCCGCTGCATGACCGCGGCCGGGACGGTTACGATGGCGGTGCTGTCCTCGGGGAAAGTCACGAAGTCCGCGCCCGCGCCCTTCTTCCCGGACGGCACGCACAGCTCGCCCGGCCGCACGTTCTTTGCCCAGATCAGGGGGAAGCCGCGCTGGCGTCGGACCAGCTTCGGCACGAGCCGCTCCCCCTCGCGGTTCCAGACGAAGTATCCCGCCCGTGCGGTGACTCCGTAGTCGGCGAGGGTTGCGCCACCCACGAGGCTGGGATCGATCGCCGGCAGCGGCCACGCGTCGCCGGGTTCAGCTGGAAGCCGCTGCTCGACGACGGGGTCGCTGGACGGCAACGCGCCGATGACCGGGAAGCGGACTAGCGCATCCTTGGAATGGGCCTTCCCCTTGCGTGCGATAAGCACGCTGATGTCCTGCGCCACGTCTATGAAGACGCCGTCCCGGCCTGCGATCGAGCCTACGGCCAGCACTTCCGCCTGCGACCGGATGAACGCGCGCATGCGGTCGTACAACGGGCCGGCCCTGAAGCTGGAGGGGATGACGAGGACGACAAGTCCGCCCGGCTTCGCTGCCCGGAAGCACAGTTCCGCGAACAACGCGTACTTGTTGATGTGGCCACTGTGGGAGATTTCCTCCCAATCCGTACCGGCCACGTCGTCGAGCGACACACGGCCATAGGGCGGGTTCGCGATGACTAGCCCATAGGAAGCGACGATCGGCGTCTTGAGCGCATCCGCTGCGACGATGACGTCCCTTGGCAGTGAGGCGCCAAGGCGCTCCGCTATCAGCCTTCGCGACAGGATCGCCAATCCATCGTCGATCTCGATGCCGTTAAGCCGGTAGGCGACCTGTTCGGGTAGGAGTCCCGCGGAATTCATCCTTCCTGCCAGGGTTGAAAGGAACGCCGCACCGCCGGCCGCCGGATCGAGGACGTCGTCATGATCGAGATCAAATCCGGCCTCGATGGCGAGGTCGACGACCGCATCGGCTACCGCTGGCGGGGTAAAGTATGTTGCTTGGGAACGACGAACCTTCGCCGATAGCATCAACGTGTATAGGGTGCCGATCCAGTAGTGACGCTCATCGAACGGCAACGAGTGGAGCGACCTTCGGAACGCTTCAAGCTTCTCGTCTGCGCCTTCAGCCGACAGTAGGTCGAGGCAGACGTCAGCCCGCGCCACGGCGGTCGTGGTTGTCGAAGACAATGTCTTGGCGGTCAGACGCGCGCGCGCGAGCAGCGCAGATCGACATCCCTCCTGCTGCTCCATTGATCCCCCGATTGACTTTCGACGCATTAACGCAAGGTTGTAGGATGAACGAACTGCATCGCCAAACGCCATCGAAGAAAACTCGTTTTTCCTGCTCATTTAGCGATTACGTCAGATATAAGCCGATGTCGCGGGCGGCACGCCAGATAGGCGTCGCTAATAGCGGCCGCGTGTCCCGGAGTTTGTTGCCAAGACATGGCGACCGACGATAGTTCAACCATGGTCAAGATCTTCCTAGGCGTCACCCACGGGCCGTGGTTCGAGTATCTGGCGGGCATCGGGCCCGACGAGGTCAACTTCTGGCAGCCATCGGGCAACGGCGAGTTCAGGGCGCTGCAGCCTGGCGACCTCTTCCTGTTCAAGCTCAAGGGCGCGGAAGCGGCCATCGTGGGCGGCGGGGTTTTCAGCCATGCGTCCCTCGCGCCGCTATCGCTGGCATGGGAGGCATTCGGCCAGAAGAACGGCAACGTCTCGCTTGCCGACATGCGCTCGACCATCGCAAAGCTGCGCCATCGCACCTCCCCCTTGGGACAGCGTGATGATCCGGTTATCGGCTGCAGGATCCTAACCGAACCGTTTTTCTGGCCTCGGAAACTGTGGATACCGGTGCCTGCAAGCTTTTCTCCGAACACCGTGGTCGGGAAGGGATACTCGACCGATACCGCCGACGGCCTGCACCTCTGGCGAGCGGTGAATGAACGCCTTGCGGAGACACCAGCGGCACCGCGACCAGTCGGTGACGATCGGTACGGGCAGCCCGTACTCATGCGGCAGCGCCTTGGGCAAGGCGCCTTTCGCCTCGCCGTTACGGATGGTTACGGCCGGCGATGCGCCGTTTCGGGCGAGAAGACACTGCCGATCCTTGATGCTGCGCACATCCAGTCATATGGCGATGGAGGCAGTCACGAGGTCGCCAATGGTCTCCTCCTGCGAACGGACATCCATCGCCTGTTCGATCTCGGATATGTGACGGTCACTGAGGACAGTCGCTTCGCTGTCAGCGAGCGCCTAAAGGCCGATTTCAACAATGGCGTCCACTACTACGCTATGCAGGGCGCCAAGATCGCCTTTCCGAAACTAGGCTTCTCACCGCCGGCGCCCGAGGCGCTCAGGTGGCATCGAGAGAACCGGTATCTGGGATGATACGTCTTAGGACATCCGAACCGCCACCGGCTACGGCGGGTTTCGACCGAAACCGGTCGTTCAGCTCAGCTACCGCAAAAGTCTGCTCCTTATAGAAGTTGCCGGTGGGATCGCTTCGTCAGGAAGCGCTTCAATATCGGCCATTCGGGGCTGGGTCGGCAGTGTCGGAAGCAGGCATTCATCATCTCCGGCTTGGTCTCAAGGTTGGACTTTAAACAAAGCGTGGCGCTCGCTAAACAAAAGCCAGTTAAGGGGCGACCGCAACAGGGAACGACGGCAACGTGAACATGATTGGCTACCCGCCGACGGGGGAGTTGACGCAGGGCACCATTTTCACTTGCGCGGCATCTGAGGACTATCCTGACGCGGCTGCCCGCGGGCTAGTGATTACTGCCCGTTGCGACGTTGCGCACGGTAAGGCTCCGGTAATTAGCTACGTGCCGCTGATTAGCTTCCGAGCGTGGCTGTTCCGCGACGGGCTCAGGCTTCTGGCATCGCGCATCGTTGCCGCGAGCCGGGGGGCGATGAGATCCGCGTTACGGGAGGCTGGGCTCGCTGAGTCCATGCTCGACACCATGTCCCCGCAAATCGTGCGCACGCACCTTGAGGGGCTGACCCAGAAGATGGAGCGGAGCGCGGCCAAACGGTACGCCGACGCCGAGACGCAAAAGCATGCGGCGGAGTCGGCTCTTGGAGCCGCGCCGGGGGCAAAGTCTGCGGCGGACTTGTTCGACACCCAACCAAAA
The DNA here is from genome assembly GCA_964245645.1 of uncultured Novosphingobium sp. Lineage (GTDB taxonomy): Bacteria > Pseudomonadota > Alphaproteobacteria > Sphingomonadales > Sphingomonadaceae > Novosphingobium. Next base: position 5,284 of record CAXTOI010000211.1, read on the forward strand.
GAGTACCAGCGGATGTTATTAGAACTGCTTTCGAACGGCGTCTTGGATTACCACTTTGTCGATCGTTCCGAGCCTGACGAAGGCTGTGAGGGCTATGTGGCGCTGTTACGTGAGATACGATATCTCCCTGTCGCGCTGGCAAGCGAATTGAAGGATGGTATCGATTTCCCACGCTTTGCAGAACTTTGTCGCGATCAGCCAAGATATGCCGACAAGCTAACCATCGCTAACGAAGAACACTATGCGATGCCCGTCGGGTTGATAAAATCGCCCTTCATTGAGCTTTTCATGCAGCGCTTTACGAATCTGTATGCCAGGATCGGTGTTACCGATTTCTCCCTCGATCGAATGAAGTCGTTGCGTGCGATCGTGCCTTTTAACTTCGGAGCCGCCCCATGACGTTCCTCGCAATTAGACGGGATGCGGCGGAAGACATAATAGCGGAACGCGTCCTTCAGTCGAATGACTTTTCAGAGGGCAACCGACTCGCGCTTCACCTTCGGTCGGGATCTATCGACGACATTGGGCCGAGAATCTCGACATCAAAAACCAAGCACGGGGCGATTGCTTACGGGAAGGACACCGCGGAGCAGCGTTATGTGGTGTTCGACCTTGACCAAAGCCACATTTTCTCTGGCGCCACGAATGATCAAGCTATCCTCTACCTTCAGCGAATTCTACGGTTTGCCATCAAGTTCTGGGACAAGGGCGTCCTAACCCCGGCAGAGAAGGTCCTGAGCGCGACGACGGCGGCGGTGTTTCCGTATCCGTTAAGCCAAAAGACAGGAGTGCGGATCGCGCTCGACCTAAATCCGGACCTGGAAAGGCTGGCGAAGCGCAAAAAATCCGGGCGTTACCTGCTCGTCTACAAGATCGGAACCGACGAGGGAGATGGGCCGCAGGAAACGGCTAGCGTCGCTACATTTCGTAAGTTTCTAT
>CAXTOI010000212.1:0-6215 GCA_964245645.1 uncultured Novosphingobium sp.
CCGGTGCAGAAAGGCAGCCTTGGCCCGGCTCAAGGCCGGGCTGACGAGGATATTTTAGGCACCCTCTGATCGATAACGCACTTAATCAGAGCTTCCTTAATACCAAATCTCGTTAAGGCTCCAGCAGATCGTTCCATTCCGGATGGCGCCTGAACGCCACCGCGACATAGCTGCATGCCGGCACGATGCGAAAGCCCTGGCTCCGCGCATCGGCCACCAACGCCTCGACGAGCCTGGCCGCCACGCCGCGCCCGCCGATCTCGGGCGGCACCAGCGTATGCTCGGCGATACGCGCGCCGCCGCGCTTGACCCAGGTCAGCCGCCCCAATGCGTCGCTGCCACCGATCCGGGCATGATATTGGCCCAGATCGCCGGCATCGTGCCGGGTGATGGTGATGTCGTCCAAAGGAGCCGTCCTTTCGTGCCGCCTGCGGCTTGACCTCTTCCCGCCGCTCTGCGCATCGCGATATGGTCATGACCGAAGCGATCGACAAGCTGGCGCACAGCCCGCAAGCAGGGCGTCTGCGCACGGCGGCGGCGTTTATCCTGGTGGCGGTGATCTGGGGCTCGACCTGGCTGGTGATCAAGCACCAGATCGCGACCGGGCCGTCCGGGTGGACGATCACCTGGCGCTTCGCCATGGCCTGTCCATGCATGTTCCTGCTGGCGTGGTGGCGCGGCGATCCGCTGCGGCTGTCGCCCGGCGGCGCGCGGCTGGCGATATTGGTCGGACTCGCGCAGTTCTGCGGCAATTTTCAATTCGTCTACCGCGCCGAGGATCATCTGACCTCCGGGCTGGTCGCGGTGCTTTATGCATTGTTGATGGTTCCCAATGCTCTGCTTTCACGGCTGTGGCTGGGCACCAGGATTTCGCCGCGCTTCCTGCTGGGGTCGGCAGTAGCGATGGTCGGCATCGGCCTGCTGCTGCTCCATGAATACCGCCTGGCGCCTCCGACGAGCGCAGTTCCGCTGGGCTTAGCGCTAGCGCTTGGCGGCTTGCTTTGTGCGTCGATAGGCAATGTGCTGCAGGCAACCGAAGCCGGCCGCGGCCAGTCGCTGGTGCCGCTGATCGCCTGGGCCATGCTGGCCGGAACTGCGGCCGATGCGGCGCTGGCTTTTGCCACTGCCGGCCCGCCGGTGTTCAGCCCAAATCCGGCGTTCTGGGCGGGGGTCGCCTATCTGGCGCTGGCCGGATCGGTGGTCACCTTTCCGCTCTATTACACCCTGATCCGCACCATGGGGCCCGGCCGCGCCGCCTATAACGGCGTCGCCGTGCCGGTGATCGCGATGGGCCTGTCGACGCTATTCGAAGGCTATCGCTGGAGCCTGCTGGCGGGCAGCGGCGCAGTGGTGGCGGTGGCTGGGCTGCTGATCGCGCTAGCTAGCCGGACATGAAGCGGTTAACCAGGTGCGATGGCGAGCGTCACTTGGCACCGGTCGAAGACCGGGCCCGATGGTATAATACTAGGGGGCGGATGCCCTGAGCCATGGGACGCAGCGCATGACGTGCCGGTGGCTAAGCAACCTACTTCAACAGGCGCTCTGTCAGGTGCTATGCCGATCCCACAAGCTGCGCGGCAGGTAGAGCGGCATCGAATCCTCCCACTGGCTGTCGGTCAGCATCTTCTTGTCCGAGCCATCGGCGTTCATGCTGAAGATCTGACCGTAGGGCTGGAAGGTGTTGTCATAGAGCGCCGCCTCGTCGCGAAAACCGTACATGCCGCTGCTGTAGAGGATCTTTCCGTCCAGGCCCCATACCGCATGGCCGTCGTTGGCGCCGCTGTTCGTCAGCACGCGCAGGTCGCTGCCGTCGGGGCGGATGGTGCAGACGTCGAAATTGGTCGCACTCGTCTTGCGGGTAAAGACGATGAGCTTGCCGTCTTCGGACCAGTCCGGAAGATTGTCGTATTCCTGCGTGAGCACGCGGGTGGCGCGGGTCTCCAGATCGAGCACCCGCAGGCCCTTGTTCTCCGGCCCCCACACGCGGTAAACCAGTTCCTTGCCGTTGCGCGCGTAGCTGGGAAACCCCGAGTGGATCGTGCCGTCGGTCAGCGCTTCCCACTTCGAGCCATCGGCGGTCACGCGCATGATCACCGCCTTGCCGTGCGCACGCTCCTGGAACCACGAGCCCATGCCAAAGGCGATCCATGCGCCGTCGGGCGACCAGGCGGGCTGGAACGCGCCGGCCAGGCCCTTCTTGATCAACACCGGGTCGAGCCCCTTGCCGTCGACGTTGAACACCACGCGCCGATCGGAGCCATCGGGGTTGAAGGTGACGATCGAGGAGTTGCCGAGCTGCTTCTCGGTGATCACCAGCCGGCCTTGCCGCGACAGCGCGGGGAACACGTCGCAGTGGCGATATTCCCAGTCGGGGTCGAAGCTGTAGAGCGGCTTGTCCATCGGCCGCGGCACGAAGCCGACTTTTTCATACATCACCGACTTGCCGTCGGGCGACCAGCACGGCGAGCGCAACGCGCGCGACAGCGCCACGCGCTTGCCCGAGGTATAGGCCAGACCTTCGTTCGGGCCGCCTTTGATCTGGTAGCCGATCTCATCGGCGGCGATGAATTGCGGCGCCACTTTCAAGCCGGGGCCGGAGGTGTGTTCGATCCGTTCGCCGCTGGCCACGTCGATCGAAACGATCTGCGAGCCTACCCGGCCGATCCATTCGGGCCGATGCGCCCCCCAGGTGCCCTCGGCGGTGATCTCGTAGAACACGATGCGCTTGCCGTCGGGCGACCACTTCGGCGAGCCGAGGCAATAGTCCGGCTTGGTGGCCACGCGGCGGAAACCAGTGCCGTCCGCCCGGATGACATAGACGCTCAATTCCTGCGTATGCTCCCAGCCATGCCCGCCATCATGGCCGCGCCACGAGGTGTTGCGATCGCTCGAAAAGGCGAGCCACTGGCCGTCCGGCGACCAGGCAGGGCGAAATTGGCAGTCGGGCACTGCCGAATTGCCGGCAAGCGCCAGCGTGCCGGTCAGGTTGCGCAGCGCCTGCGTGCGCAGGTCCAGCAACCAGATATTGGCCCGGTGTTCACTACGGGTGGAAACAAAGGCCAGTCTCGTGCCATCGGGCGAGAGCACGCCGGCATCGTCCATGGCGGGACCGACGATCAACGGCTGGATGCCCGACCCATCCAGGCGCGCACGATACAGGCAGGAGTTGCCGTCACCGGTGCGTTCCGATGTAAAATAGGCCGAGCCGCCGTCGGGCGCAAAGGCGGCGTGATAGTCGTACTTGCCGTCCTGCAGCAGCGGGCGCTCGTTGCCGCCGTCGCTGTCGGCGATAAACAATTGCGAAGACGACGGGCCGATGCGGTTCATCAGCAGCACGCCCTTCTTGCCGGGGCGCGCCGCCGCAGCGAAGGCAGGCTTGGCGAGCAAGGCGGTTGCCGGCATGCTCGCCATGAAATCTCGACGCTTCATTCCACTCTCCAATGATCGGCCTGTTCGAGAGCCGGCTCACACCAGCGAAATCGCGCAAAAGGCGCAGCACGACGGCTTTACGGGCTTGGCAGCCTCACAGCCCATGCCGATGCAGCTCTGCGACAACGGCGAAGACCTGCTTCTGATCTACAGACTCTGCCCAAAATATAACGCTGCGCACAAGATGTAACGCTGGCATGCACCGGCCATGCCTTCAATCAGCGTCGCGGGTGATTGATTCGCGTGGCCGGCCGATTTACGCGCGCTTGGCCACGCAACCACGGCCTGATTTATTTTCAAGGGCGCGTGAAACAGTGTAGCTACCGGCGGCAGCAGCGCCGGTAAAGGATGTCCACTACCCGATTGTCCGATGTGGTGGCGAGGCAGTAACGCCATTGCCTGGAGAACCTGGACGCCGCGCTGCCAGAACACGCGCACCAAGCCGCTGGAGTTGTGGTGGCAAGATGAAGCCCGCATCGGACAACAAGGCAGCTGGACCCGGCTCTGAGCTGAACAGGCACCCGAACCGCAGCACCCCGCGACGAGCGCTATGCCTGGGCTTACCTGTTCGGGCCGATCTGCCCGGCACGCGGTGCCGGCGCGGCGCTTGTGCTGCTGCGCTAGCGCCGAGATGATGAACCTGCACCTGATTGAGATCAGTACCAAGTCGTCCCTGGTACGCATGTGCTTCTGGTCGTCTAGGTGCCGGCTGGCATGGTCTCAAGATAGTGATCAGGCTTAGCGATGGAAGACTCCAAAGCCGATCTTGTCAAAATCCCAGCTTAGCCGATCGCCCGGTTTCGGCCGGATCGTCATTGTGCTGTCTTAATACCTTCATGGCCTTGTCATCCGGCCACCGTAACCGCCTCGGCATCAGCACATGAACAGCAATGCCAGGGGAAGTTTCATGATGGGTATCGATACATTGCGGACTGCGCTTGCCGTGGGAACTGCCTTGTTCGCGCTGCAAGCCGCCGGTCCCGGTTTGGCGCAGCAAACGCCGTCCGCTCCGGCGGCAGACGACGGCGGCGAAGCTATTGTCGTCACTGCCAAGGTAACCCGCTCGGCCACCGCGGTGACGCATACCGAGATCCAGAAAATCCTTCCCGGCGTCTCGCCGCTCAAGGCGATCGAAACGCTGCCCGGCGTGCTGTACATCACTTCGGACCCCTGGGGTAACAACGAACAGAATGCCCAGATCTTCATCCATGGGTTCAATTTCCAACAGCTCGGCTACACCATGGACGGCGTGCCGCTGGGCGACCAGAATTACGGCAATTACAATGGCCTGTCGCCGCAGCGTGCGGTGATCTCGGAAAATGTCGGGCGCGTGGTCGTGGCGACCGGTGCCGGCGATCTGGGCACTGCATCGACCAGCAATCTGGGCGGCACGGTCGAGACCTATTCCGCCGATCCTGCCGACCATCTCGGATTGCAAGTCGATCAGACGGCCGGCAGCTATGGCACCTCGCGCACTTATGTGCGGCTCGATACCGGCCTGATCGGTGAAGCGCAGAACACCCGGGTCTATCTTTCGGCTGATCGCCAGCGTGCCCGGGCGTGGGATTTCAATGGCATTCAAGGCGGGTATCAAGCCAACGCCAAGCTGATCCACGAAGATGCGGTGGGCAAGCTCACGCTCTATTTCGACTATTCCGACAAGACCGAGCCGAACGAGGACGCGACCAGCTTCTTCATCCCTTCGACCGGGCAGACCGCCACCGCCGCGCAGCTCTACACGCCGTATACGCGCCCTTATTACTACCCCAGCTTCACCGGCATCCAGTCCAGTCTCGACGCTTATGGCAATACGCCGGCGGCGCAGGGCGGCAATTACCGCAATTACTATTCGGATGCGCAGCGTACCGATTATCTCGGCTATGTGAAATACGACGCCCATTTGTCGAGCCACGTCAACTGGTCGAACACCGCCTATATCCATCACGACGACGCTGTCGGCGTCGTCGCTGGGCCATTGGGCCAGTCAATCACTGTCATCCAAGCCTATCTCGATCCCAATTACCGCACCGATGCCCACTTCAAGGCCAATGGCGACGGTGTCGGCAACCCGGCGCTGGGCAGCGCGCTGGTTGCGGCGACCGGCGGCTCGGGGCTCGTCACCCGCACCACCGAATACCGCATCGATCGCGGAGGCGCGATCTCCAGGCTGAATTTCGACCTGAGGGCACACCAGATCGAGCTGGGCGGCTGGTACGAGCACAACAGCGCCACGCAATGGCGCCGCTGGTACGCGGTGAGCGAGGCCGACCCCGGCGGCAGCACCCCCTACAAGCGACCGCTCAACGTGGCGGCGCCGCTGTTCACGCAGTACCAGGGCGAAGCGCGGGTCAGCGACCTGCAACTGCATCTGCAGGACGATTGGCAGGTCAGCCAACGCCTGGCGGTCGAAGCGGGCTTCAAGACCAGCGCGCAATGGGCGAACGGTTACTACCCGGTGCAGCCGGTCGCCGGCTCGCTGTCGGGGTTGCAGGGCGGGCTGCCGCAGGGCCGCCTCGATACCGAACGCTGGTTCCTGCCCGCGTTCGGCGCCAAATATCAGCTGACCGACCACGAGGACATCTATCTCAACGTACAGAAGAACCTGCGCCAATACATGACCTATGAAGGCGGTGCGTCGCTATCGCCATGGTTCACCGGCAGCCAAGCCGCGTTCGATGCCTTCAGGCAAAGCGGCAAGCCCGAGACGAGCTGGACCTACGAGGCCGGGCTGCGCGAGCATAGCGGCTATGCGGGCGGGCTGCTCAGTGCGGTCGAAGCCCAATTGA
>CAXTOI010000213.1:0-6210 GCA_964245645.1 uncultured Novosphingobium sp.
CGCCGAAAATCGCGGTGGCCCCAACAAGCTACACCACGCCTTGGGACACGATCACGCCCGGTGTCTCGTACCCTTGAAGCGGTGAAAACGGGATATACCGGCGCGGGGGCTTGGCGCACCAATTAAGAAATGTTCGCATTGCGCGAAAAGCGTGGAGCCTTGCTGATGGGCCCGGTATCTTGTCGAGCGCGGCCTTTACGGTGGCGTCAGTAACGGTCGCGATCTTTAGGGTGTCGAGATCGGCAAAGTGCTTTTTGAAGATCAACTCCAAATGGTATTTGTGATCGGATTTTTTGCCCACATAGTTTTCGGCAAGGAATGTGTCGCGTGCTTCCTTGAAGGTGCGGTGCTCATCCTGAGGCAAAGGATCGGCGGCGAGAAGCCGCTTTGCTTCTGCTCTCGCTAAAGCAAGCGACATGGCTGGATATTTGCCGATAGTGACGCGCTCGCGCTGCTTGCCTCGTACAATGACAAACGTTTTGGAGTTCAGGCCACAACGGATACCAAAGCCCTTAGTGCTGGTGTCAAAGAACGTTTCGTATTTTTCCGAGCCTTTGAGGGCGCGGATGGTGATATCGGTGAAGTGGATCGTAGCCATATGTGCCTCCTAACTGGCTCATTTCTGGCTCAAGTATCGCACGGGTAGGAGTGAGGCGGTATGGTCGATATGAGAAAGTGATTTACGCGATTTCAGTCTGTTATCGGGAGCACTGTTCAACATGAGGAACTATGATAAGGGTAAAAATAAGCCTTCTAAGCTTGGGGTCGCAGGTTCGAGTCCTGCCGGGCGCGCCATTTAATCGGGCCAGCGCGAAACAGGGGTGACGGCCGGCGAATGACTGGGACGGAAAAGCGTTACACAAAGTCCAATCTGCCGCAGAAGCTTTGCGCGGCTTGCGGGCGGCCGTTTGCCTGGCGCAAGAAATGGGCGCGCGATTGGGACAATGTGAAAACCTGTTCGGAGCGCTGCAAAGGCGACTTGCGCCGCAAGGATGCACGGCGGATCGACTGATCGGGTTGGCTGCTGGCCCTCTTCGCGGAGGACGGACGCTTAGGGGGCGATCTTTCGCAGTTTGCGTGTCGCGCGATCAGCCGTCGTAATCGCCGCCGAGCGAGGCGTTGCGCACCGGCGCGGCGGCGGTGATCCGCAGCGCTTCGGCTTGCTGGCTGAGCGAGCCGATTTCATCCGCCGCATCGTCATCGTCGGGCAGCACGCGCTGCAGCGAGGTGACCAGCGATTCACGCAATTGCACAGGGCGCACGGTGACATCGGCAATCTCGCGCAACGCGACCACCGGGTTCTTGTCGCGGTCGCGATCGACGGTCAGTTCGGCGCCACCGGAAATCTCGCGCGCACGCTGTGCAGCCAGCAGGACGAGGTCGAAACGGTTCGGAACCTTATCGACGCAATCTTCGACGGTAACGCGCGCCATAGGGCACTCCACGCAATTCGATGGGCAGGAAGGCCGCGCGGATAAGCGGGGCAGGCGGCAAAGTCAAGGAAACCGGTTTAGGTTGAGTCGTGCAGCGGCGGGCGGTAGGCCCTTGCCTCGGAGATCACGGGCGCGCCTGGCTGGACCTTCAATTCCACAACGTGATGCCCGTTGGCAAGGCCCGTCGCGAGGACATGGCGCTGTTCGATCCCGCCAATAGGGAGCGCGACCGGCGCCTGATCGCCACAGACGAAGCGGCGTTCCACAGTGAAGCTGGCGCCTTCGGCCAGACCCTTGCCGGCCACGTCGCGAGCATAGGCGATGTTCCAGTCCTGCGGATCGATCTTCAATTGTCCGTCGCTGGACGTGAAGGCGCTGTCGGCGTCGCCGCTCCCTTGCTTGCCGTGGAGCGCATCGGTCAGGGTGAAATCGAACTTGTTTTGTGCGGCATTGAAATGGCCCAAGCGGATCGTCCAGCGATCGGCGCGGTGGAACGCGGGATCGACCGTCACCTGTTTCAACGCCGGCCAGTCGGGCACGTTGGGCAGCCGCGACACCCGCCCGGTCTGCCAGCATCCGTCGAGGTCTTCAGGCGCCTTGCCGTCGATTTTGGCGACGACCCGGCCATCGAGCGGACCGGCAGAGAGCAGCTCCAGGCGGTTGCCGTCAAAGGCATAACGGATCGCCGTGCCAGGCGTGGGCGGCGGCAGGGTTTTTACCCGATCGGGATCGCGGGGGGCGGCAGCAGCGGCGCGATCCTCCTGTTTCTCGAACCACGCGCTGAACAAATTGGCCATCACCGTCCAGCCCTGCGCATTGGGATGCGGCGTATCGTGGATCAGCGCCATCGGACCTAGGTGATGCGCCTGGAGGTAGGCCTGCCATTCCTGCTGGCGCGGTTCCATCGCCAGATCGTATTTGTGGGCCATGGTCGGGATCCACACCCCGGTCATGAATTCGCCCCAGTCATGTTGCGCGAACCAGAAATGCCCAGTGCAGCCCGGTGGGGGCGACCAGCGCAAATGCAGCCCGGTGAGGCAGACCGGTTCAAGCGGGCCGATGACATGATCGGTCTGCAGGATCACGTCCGCCGCTGTCTCCGAGCGCATGATCTGCATGATCCGCTCATAAGCGCGATGATCGCCATAGACGTGGAAGACGATGAGATCGGGATAGGCATCGGCCATATCGCGCGCGGCGGCGCGCGACAGGAACTTGGCCGACCAGCCGCCGAGGGCAAGATTGCGATAATCGAACGCGACATCGGGATATCTGGCGCGCAGCGTCGCCATGGCCTGATCGGTCCATTTGGGGGTACTGATCGACTGGCCGTAGAACAGGATCTTGAGAACGCGCGGATGCGCCGGAGTTGCCTCGCGGATGATGTCCAGCGAACGGGCGATGGCCTTTGCCGGGTCGGGGGGCTCGGGTGGCTGCGATGGCGCCAGCGAGCAGCTGCCAAGCAGTGACATGGTAGAATACAGCAGAAGCGAAGCGTATTTCTGCATCGAATTCACCGAATTGATGTGAATGCCCGCAGCATGTTATACGAACTTGTGTGGAAACACCTACTCGTTCGAGCAGTTCCTGACAGTATCGTCTTTCTTGGGAACAATCGAAATACCGCGCTTCGGCAAGTTGAGGAAACGGGTGGAGCGCGCAAGGGTCGCTCAGTCGTACCGGTCCCCCGCCAAGGCCTCCTCGGCCAGATCCGAAAACCGCGTGATGCGCGGCTCGAAACGCAGGCGGACCTTGCCGGTCGAGCCGTGGCGCTGCTTGGCGACGATCAGCTCGGCAGTGCCATAGACGCTTTCCATCTGGGCCTGCCACTTGGCGTGATCGTCGTGGACCTTGGCATCGTCGTTCTGCTGCGGCTGCTTGGGCTCGCGCGAGGCGACGTAGTAATCCTCGCGAAACACGAACCACACCATGTCGGCGTCCTGTTCGATCGAGCCCGATTCGCGCAGATCGGACAGCATCGGGCGCTTGTCTTCGCGCTGCTCGACCGCGCGAGACAATTGCGACAGCGCGATCACCGGGACCGACAATTCCTTGGCCAGGGTTTTAAGCCCGCGGCTGATTTCGGAGATTTCGTTGACGCGATTGTCGTTGGCGCGACCGGTGCCTTGCAGCAATTGAAGATAATCGACCACGATCAGCCCGATATTGTGCCGCCGCTTCAGCCGCCGGGCACGCGCGCGCAACGCCGCAATGCTGAGCGCCGGGGTGTCGTCGATGTAAAGCTGCAGATCGGCAAGCCGCTGGCTGGCAAAGGACAGCGACTGGAAATCGTCGCGGCTGATCTTGCCCATGCGCAGCGCTTCGCTGCTAATCCCCGATTGTTCGGCCAGGATCCGCGTCGCCAGCTGATCGGCGCTCATTTCGAGGCTGAAGAAGGCGGTCGCGGCGCCCACCGAAGCCGCCGGCGCAATGCCGATCTGGCTATCCGTCAGCAGGCGATTGGCGGCATTGAAGGCGATGTTGGTGGCCAGCGCGGTCTTGCCCATCCCCGGCCGCCCGGCAACGATGATCAGGTCGGAATCGTGCAGTCCGCCGATTTTCTCATTGAGGCTTTGCAGGCCGGTGGTCTTGCCGGAAATGTGGCCGCCCGAATTCAGTGCCTTTTCGATCGCGGTGATCGCGGTGCGCGTAGCAGTGCTGAACGCCTGCGCCTCGCTCATCCCCGACGCGCCATCGGCAACGGCATAAAGCGCGGCCTCGGCGGCATCGATCTGTTCGAGCGGCGCGACCAGTTCGCTGGTGTCAAGCGCCTTGGTCACCAGTTCGCGGCCCACCGCGACCAGTTCGCGCAGCAGCGCCAGTTCGTAGATCTGTTCGGCCAGCGCCCGGGGCGCCAGCAGGCCCTTGCCGTCGGCGGTCAACCGGGCGAGATACGTCGTGCCGCCCAGCTCCTTCAACGCCTCGTCGGCTTCGAAATAGGGCTTCAGCGTGACCGCGGTGACCACCGCTTTGCGGTCGAGCAATTGCATGATCCGATGGAAAATGCGGGCATGGACCGGCTCGAAGAAGTGGCTGTCGGCCAGCGGCACGCCCAGTTCCTCGCTCACCCGGTTATCGATCAGCAGCGCGCCGAGGAACGCCGCCTCGGCCTCGACATTGGCCGGCAACGCCGGGGTCACGGCGGCATCGTCGGGGCGCAGCAGGAGGGCTTCGTTTTGCATCGGTGGCGGACCATGCATCGCTGCCCGCGGCGTGGCAATGGGGCCGGGTTGTGGATATCGGGGATGGTTTCTCGGACCTGCCCGGCGTCAGGGCCCGACAGATCGCATACTCTCTGGGCCTTGCAAAAAACGCGCCCTTGCCCGCGCCTTGCGCATTTGCGAATAGGGCGCGGCCATGGCCGATCCCAGAATCTCGCATATCGAACTCGACGAGGCGACAATTCTGTGGCGCAACGCCGACATCGAGCAGGAACGGCGCATCGCCATCTTCGACCTGATCGAGGAGAACCTGTTCCGTCCGCTGCGCCCGGAGGCTGCCGGTCATCTTGGCCCATACCGTTTGCGGCTGGCGGTCAGCGACGGGCGGCTGGTGATGGACATTGCCGATGACGCGCATCAGCCGCTCGAGACGCTGGTGCTGGGGCTGGGCCGGTTTCGCCGTTCGGTGCGCGATTATTTCGCGATCTGCGATTCCTATTTCCAGGCGATCCGCAAGGCGACCGCGCAAGAAATCGAAACCATCGACATGGCACGGCGCGGTATCCACGACGAAGCGGCGGAGATGTTGCTGGAACGGCTGAAGGGCAAGGTGGAGACCGATTTCGCCACCGCGCGGCGGTTGTTCACGCTGATCTGCGTCCTGCACATCCGGGGCTGACACGATACCGATGGCCAAAACGACCAGCCGGCGGCCGATGTGGCTGCGCATTGCCGCCGCCGTGGCGCTGGTGGCGATCATCGGCGGGGCGCTGGGCTGGTGGCATCTGCGCCATTGGCAGCCGCCACGCGCGGTATTTGCGATGCAGGGGGTCGAAATCGGCATCGACGACGACCGCGCCGGCAGCGATAATGCGGGTGGCCCGGACTGGCAGGCGCTGAAGGCGATCGGCGCCGATTTCGCTTATCTCGATGCCAGCGCGGGGGCCTTTGCCCATGACGGCAGCTTCAGCCGCAACATGGCCGATGCCCGCGCCGCCGGGTTGCAGGTCGGCGCGGTGCATCGCTACGATCCCTGCCAGCCCGCCGACCGCCAAGCCGCCAATTTCGTTACCGTCGTGCCGCGCGATGCGACAATGCTGCCGCCCGCGGTGGAACTGGCGCAATTGACCACCGACTGCCCGGTCCGGGTCAGCGACGCGAGCGTGATCAGCGAACTGATGACCTTTGTCAACGAGATCGAGACGCATACCGGCAAGGCTTCGCTGCTGAAGATCAGCCCCGCGTTCGAAAGCCGCTATCACCTGGCGCATGCGATCGACCGCAATCTGTGGCTTATCGGTGACCGCTTCCAGCCGGGCTATGCCGGCCGGCCATGGACGTTGTGGACCGCGAACGGCGCCTTGGACTCCAACGCCCAGGACAAGCCGCTGCGCTGGATCGTGGTGCAGCCGTGAGCGCTTTATCGGGCCGCACGGAATTGCCCGACCGCGAAAAGCTGATTGCGGCCGCCCGCGCTGCCGCGCTGCTGGCTTATGCCCCATATTCGCATCTCCAGGTCGGCGCCGCGCTGGGTTTCGCCGATGGCCGCATCGTCACCGCCGCCAATATCGAAAACGCCAGCTACGGTCTGTCGCTCTGTGCGGAAACCAATGCAG
>CAXTOI010000214.1:0-6180 GCA_964245645.1 uncultured Novosphingobium sp.
GTTGAGAAAGATTGGAAAGTGAAACGACCCATCTCCCGCCATTCAAGCTATATTGGCAGCTTCTCATCTTCGAGCATTCGTTCATAATGAATTGCGGCTGATCAGAGGCTGTTCGATTGCAAGCATGGAAGCTCAAACTTCGACCTCTTTACGTGGGCAGGATGGGCGAGGAAGGGTGCGATGAGGCTTCGTGCGATATTGCTCCTGCTTCTCATGTTGACCATTGCTTTTCCTGCCTATGGAGGAGGACCGGCGATGATCCATCACGCGACCGGATCCTTCGAGGTCTCGATGTTACCTGACGCACAAGACCCCGGTCCGACCGGCGGCGTTCCGACGAGCCGCCTGGGTCTGTTGAAGAATTTTGCAGGCGGGCTTGAAGGCACCGCCACAGGGACGATGATCGCCGCAGGCACGCCGAAGCCCGAGGCCGCAGCATCATACGTAGCTATTGACCAATTTACCGGGGAAACTTGCAGACCGGAACACCGCTGTTAATCTATCCCGGCTTAGTTTGTTTCTGATCTTCGGCTTCGAGTCCACAACGCTACGCCCCCGGAGCTTCGTACGGCCGGATCGCCGCGCAGCAAGCCGGTCCAGTACCCGGCTCGCTTCGGCGTAGCCAAGACATCATCGAGACGGCTGACTCATTTGGTTGCATTGGAACGCGATCAGCGCAGTTTCGTTTGAAGGGTTCGCTTGGTGGGTTGGGAGCACAAGAGAGCACCTGATGATGACGAAAATAATGAGAACTTTCCTGGCGGGCTTAGCCGCTAGCATTGCAGCATCGATCGGCGGAGCAGCTGATGCCACGGAACTGAATTTCAGTTACGATGCCAATATACTGGATTTTCAGTTCCAAGCTAATTGGACGCAATCGAGCACCCCCATTCCGGCTTCCTACGTTCTTGGCCAAAGCACGATGATCGCAGTCACGGGTACCGAAACCATTTTATTCGATGGACTGTTTTTTTCTGGCGGTTCAATCAATGGCGTGACGTTCAATAGCGCATCTAATGGCGGCGGGTTCAGCGATGGGCTCCTCATCTTTGATAACGGACCGCAAATTTACTCAGGTCTGGAATCGGCCCCAGCGTTCAGCCCAGACGTTTACAATCTCCTTCAAGGCGCGCTGACGGTCACCTCGGCTCCGTCAGTTCCAGAGCCTGCTACCTGGATGATGATGTTTGCCGGGTTCGGCGTGATTGGCATGGCGGCGCGCGGTTGGCGGAAGCACAGTGTAGCCTACACCTGACTGATCAAACCTGCCGCCAGTGAATGTTGACGACAGGAGTCTGCCGACTCCAGCTTGATTAACCGCTCGTCTCTTTATAGCCTCAGCGATCGATGGTCCGGCAGCCATATATCGTTACGTGCGTATAGCCTTAAGCTGCGCAGCGCCATTAAAAACAATGTGTCGAGATAGGCGAGACTGATTGGCTTGTCGCGCCACCCCATGGGCAACCGGATGCCCTTTGCCTCTAGGATATAAACTCGTGGATTGTGCAGCGGCGCCGAACACGGAACCCCTTCCTTACGTGAGCTAACTCTTTCAGATAAGTATGAAAAATTGATACTGCGGAGTCCCAATCGGCGCCCATCGGGGCCCCAGCATCGTTTTAATTGCAGTTTACTTTCATTGGTTGGTAAATCTTGCCGGGGCACTGCTTCCGAGCCGACCTACAAGCGGACATCGATAAGACAAGTCCTCGCAAGTAAGCCTGTACCGCTAACTGCGATTTACGAATCATTGTCGATGCCCCGATCAGGGTTGGGTTTGCGGACGGGGGCCGCCGCGCAACGGGTTATTGAGATAAGGAAATTCATTCATGAACATCGACGCATTCTCCGGCGCGCCATCGGTGTAGGCGACTTGGCCCGTTGGGGCATCGCCGGGTTTACACAGGCCAAGGTCGGTCGCTGTACCCGCTATCGGTACGGGATAACAAAGGCGACCCATCGCCACCCGCAGAACGATGTCGACGACGTCGTCACCAGGACGGCGGCCATTGGGGAACCCGGCAAGATCGTTGCCGACGACGCCAAACGGACTTTGGGCGGCCTGCACCGTCGGCGTTACAACCGTATTGAGGCGGAGCATTTCCGAAGGAGTCACCACCTTCAGCTGATTGAGCGTCGCGATCCCGGTCAGGAACGTTGCAACCAGGTCGTTACGCGGAAAGTTGGTTGGTGCCAGCGTCGCAAAATTTGTGCCGAGCGTCGCGTTGACGGGCGCCCGGAACAGCACGTCCAGGACCGCCGGGAATGTCGGATTGGTGACATAATCCGCAAATTGGCTGTCTCCTGACGGCGCGGATGCGTTGAACAGATCCTTCTGAGGCAGGCCGATCATCAACTCGTTGACCAGCGGATTACCAAGCCGGGAAACCTGGGTATAGGCTCCGCCATAAAGCGCAGGTGCGATGTACGTCGGCGTTGGCTTCGCCACCTTAGCTTGTGGCAAGCTGGTCGAGGACCACACGCCAATTACGCCGTTCCCGGACCCTACCAGGCATGACGTCGGCACTTCAATCGCAAGCGATGTCACATTCTTCTTGCCGATGAGCTCTTGATTGGCCTGGCTCTGCGTTATCCCGCCGGGGAACGCGGTGCCGTTGCCGTAAACGGGGTCAGTGTCGCCCTCGATCGGCACGAAATCGACGAGGTCGAAGACCGGCCCGAGATTGACCGCGAATGCCTCAGCCCGTTGACCAACGAACACCCGACCGGGCGTCGAGCAGCCAGGAATGTTGACCGAGTAGATAAACTTGGCAGCATATGTCGGATAATCGGGGACCGACTTGTTGCCCGAATTATCGAACGGCTTAACGAAGGAGGCGCTGCCACCACTGGCGTTTGTCACCGTCGCGCGGGTTCCGCTGCGGCGATCCCCCGTTATGATTGTCAAAGTGTAGTTTTCGTCCTCGCCCAAGTTCGCGTCGTTCGGTACGGAGATCGGGCCGACATGCCGCAGCGCGATCGGCAGCGTCTTGCCTCCGACAGTTACGGTTTCGCCGGTATCGCTCTTCAGCGCGTTAGAGAACTTGAACTGAAACGTCAGGTGCTCTTTAGCGTCCCCCGCATTGTCGATGCTGATCTCGTAGATCGCATCGGGGTCCATCGTATAATAATTTGGGCCGTCGCCGGGATTTTCGCCTGGCTGGAAATTCGCTATGAGCGTCGTGAAGCCGGCGCGGCCAGGCTCATAGCTCTGAAAGGCATAGACGTCGGTATTGTCGACTTTGGACATTTTGGTGATGTTCGGGGCCTCGCGATGACTCGAGGCGAAAGCAGCGCTCGCCATGCATGTCGTTATCAGCGCGATCGCTGACGTGACCTTGAATCGTCTGCTCATCGTCAAACCTTCCTGAGGCGAAACAGGTATTCCCGAGCCTGGCAAACCTGTGCGCGCAGCAGATACGGTTAAACCGGCAAAAAGACGCCGGAACCAAAACATTTTCTTATTTCTCTCTTTTTACGGGCCTTTTATTTGTAAGTCAGCGTCGCTGTGGTGCCCGGGTCCGAGTTGACTTATGATAATGGTTTTATAGATAATTCGGCATGAAGCAGCGTCCAAATTGGCGCCAATCGGGCCCCCTGCCTTGATTCGAGATATCGCTCGGCGTCAGATGGTTAATTCGATTTCGAGAGGGCCCGCGGCGACGCCGCTTCACACCTTTGCCGTCCTTTGTGTCGTGCCGCTTCACGAACGGGCCGTCCAGATGCCGACAAGCGCCGCTAGCGACACGAGCATCAGAAAGCCGTTTACGCCAAGGAGCAATGCTGCCGGCAGGCGCTTGATGTCCGGCTGTGGCGGTGGCGCGCCTGCTCCCATTTCCCGCCAGACCGCGGCAATGAAGCAGAAGGCGCTGAACAGGATGAGGACCGTACCCGTCGCTGTGGCCAGCCAGGGGAACACAACATCCTTAAGCAGCGCATGTGCGCCGATGCCGGAGGCGAGCGCCGCCAATCCGGTCCGCACCCAGGCGGCGTAGGTACGCTCGCCTGCGAGGATCGTCCGGTCGGCGGCAAGCTGCGTGCGGCGGTCGGCGCTGTCGACCTGCTGGAGCACGCTGTCCGTCAACGTGCTGGCGCTCTCCGCCAGTTTCGCGTGTGCCTGATCGGCATTGTCTGTGTCAGTCATCAACCAACCGTGACGGAGATGCGGTGCCAGGCCGTCGAGAGGTAGCCTGCGAAATTCCAGATCGCCTCGGGTCGTTCGAGCTGCATCTGGCCTGCACCGTCGACGGCGCGCACGACCAGGACGTGAACACCGGCCGACAGGTTCATCGTGGCGCGCCACTGCGTCCAGCTCCAGGGTGCGTCCGGTCTGGCGGTAAGGTCCGCCTGCACCCAGTCGGTGCCGCCATTGACGGAGACCTCGACGCGAGAAACGGCGCGGCCGAAGGCAACAGCATAGCCATCGATCAAGCATGAGCCGGAACCGACATGCGCGCCGTCCACTGGCGAGCAGATCGCGGCGTTGAGCGGCATTTCGTTGATCGTCAGGCCGTGATCCCAGTCAGCGTCGTCCTTCGACACCGAAGCCGGGAACAGCTTGTAATCCTTGGCCTGGATCGGGGCGTCGGATGGACGATCTCTCACCTCGATACGGGTCAGCCACTTGGCGCTGCGAACGCCTGCGTAGCCCGGCACGACGAGGCGCAGTGGTGCGCCATGCTCGGGAGCAAGCGGCTCACCGTTCATGGCCCAGGCGATCAGCACGTCGGCTTCGAGCGCCTTGGCGATCGAAATAGAGGCCCCGAACGGGGCCGTCTCGCCATCCACGTCGACGTCATCCGCGCCGGTGGTGCCCACGAACGAAGCGCCATCCTGGACGCCGGCTGCAGCGAGCACATCGCGGAGCGCGACGCCTGTCCACTCCGCGTTGCCGATCGCGCCCACATCCCATGGATCGCCTGACGTCTTCGCCACGCCTTGAATATGTGCTCGGCGATTACCAGCGCATTGCATGGTAGCAGCGACTGTACGGATCGGAAAGGCATCGCGTAGTTCGGCCTGCGCGAAGGAGCGCGGCCGGTCGACCAGGCCGTCCAGCACGATGCAATGATCGGCGGGTAAGTCCGGAACAGGCCCATGGCTGCGAATATAGAAGTAGGCCTGTGGCGTCAGGAAGGTCGAGACCAGCCTGGCCGGAGCAGTCTCTGCGTTGAGCGGGTCGGCGGAGCGCAGGATCAGGTTCTGTTCGGCGCGGGTGAGTGCGGTCATTTGCCTGTATTACCACCTTTGGACCGTGATCGCGTGTCTGCAAGACCATGGACGGGCACGGAAGGAACTTGGTTCCGGCCACTCATGCCCACGAACCCGCTTCCAAACTCCGGCCATTAGGGGCGCTATTCGACGAAACTGCGCGGGTCCGGCCCCAGCCGCCCGTCTGGCGAGTCCAGCGAGTCGATGGCGGCCATGTCCTCATCGTCCAGAGCCAGGTTCAGCGCTGCAAAATTATCAGCCAGATGCTCATGGTCGCTAGCCTTCGGGATCACCGACAGCCCGTGTGCGAGGTGCCATGCAATCAGGACTTGCGCCGCACTTCCCCCGTATTGCTAGCAATTCGAACTATTGGCTCGCGGGTCAGCAGGTCCTTGCCCTGACCGAGAGGGCTCCAGCTTTGCGTAACGATCCCGTGCGCCTCGTGATACGCGCGCGCTTCGTGCTGCTGGAAATCAGGGTGCAACTCAATCTGGTTGACCGCCGGAACGACGTCCGTCGCATCGATTATGCGGTCGAGGTGTTCGGGTAGGAAGTTGCAAACGCCGATCGACAAAGCTTTGCCTGTGTCGCGCAAGTCCACCATCGCCTTCCACGCTTCGACATAACGATCCTGCGTCGGCACCGGCCAATGCATGAGGTACAGATCGACCGTGTCGAGCCCGAGCAGTGTCAGGCTTTCATCCAACGCCTCGGCCGCGTCGTCGTGTCGCTTGTTCCAAAGCTTAGTCGTGATCCACACGTCGACGCCCTTGATCCCGTCGCCAACGCCCAATTCGTTGTCATAGGCTGCCGCGGTGTCGACCAACTCAAATCCGACGTCGAGACCAGCTCGGACGATCGCTGCCGCAGCCACATTTTGGATCTGCCAGGTACCCATCCCAAGTTGCGGCATCAGGCGGTTATCATTGAGTGTAAGCTTAGCCATAATCTACGAACCCCCACTATGGT
>CAXTOI010000215.1:0-6170 GCA_964245645.1 uncultured Novosphingobium sp.
ATCCAGTAGTCACTGCCGAAGAACATCGGCTGTAGATAGAAGCCGATGCTCAGACGATTATAGGAATAGTCGCGGTAGGGGGGATAGTAACGACCGACGTGGAAGGCGTCGCGGTTCTGCTCGCGCCAGCCGCGCCAGTCGTAGCGGTTGTCCTGCCGCCAGCCGTGGTTCCACTCGCCGCCGCCGCCGGGGCGGCCATAGCCGGGCTGGCCGCGTCCCGGGCCATTGTCATAGCGTCCGGCATCGTTCCGGCCGGGGCCATCGTTGCGGGTTTGCCAGCCGTTGCCGCCGCCATTGCCGCGCCCGGCGTTATAGCCATTCGGCTGGCCTTGCCACGCAGGCCGGCTTTGGCCGCCGCCGGGGTACGCCTGCGGCGGGCGCGCGTATCCGCCATTATTGTAATTGCCTTGCGGACGCTCCTGGCCACTCCATTGACCAGATCCGCGTCCATTATCACCGCGCACAGCAGGCGCCTGCGCCGGTCGCGCCTGAGTCGGCGCAGCAGGTGCCGGGCGCGCAGCCGGCTGGCTACGCTGAGCGCCACCGCCGCCGCCACCGTCATGATGATGATCGTCCTGCTGGGCCGACGCCACGCCCGGCATGGCCAGCAGCGAAACCCCGAGCACCAACGCGCTCATTCCCGCCGCGAAACGACCTCTCGATCTATTCCCTGTTCTGACGGCCATGACCGTTCCTCCATTGCCGCCGCGCAAAATTGCACGGCTCATGCAGCGGGTCTAGGCAATCTTCGCTGACCGATGCCTGAACCTGGGCGTTGGCTGCTATTCATGTCTTGATCGCCGGTCATTGCCATCATCACGCATCGATCAGCGCGTCAGCTTCTTGTAGGCCAGCGCGGTCGGGCGGTCGGCGGCATCGCCCAGCCGGCGGCGCTTGTCTTCCTCATAAGCCTCGAAATTGCCCTCGAACCATTCGACGTGGCTGTTGCCCTCGAAAGCGAGGATATGCGTAGCCAGCCGATCGAGGAAAAAGCGGTCGTGGCTGATCACCACCGCGCAACCGGCGAAATTCTCGATCGCCTCTTCCAGCGCGCGCAGCGTCTCGACGTCGAGATCGTTAGTCGGCTCGTCGAGCAGCAGCACATTGCCGCCCAGCTTCAGCATCTTGGCCATATGTACGCGGTTGCGTTCGCCGCCTGACAGCTTGCCGACGTTCTTCTGCTGGTCCTGGCCCTTGAAGTTGAACGCGCCGACATAAGCGCGCGTGCTCATGTCCTGCTTGTTGACCTTCATGTAATCCAGCCCGTCGGAGATTTCCTGCCAGACGTTATTGGCCGGATTGAGCTGATCGCGGCTTTGGTCGACATAGCCCAGCCGCACGGTCGAGCCGATATCCACCTCTCCCGCGTCAGCCGTTTCCTGGCCGGTGATCAGCTTGAACAGCGTCGATTTGCCCGCGCCATTCGGCCCGATCACCCCGACGATCCCGCCCGGCGGCAGCAGGAACGACAGGTTTTCGAACAACAGCTTGTCGCCATAGGCCTTGCTGACGTTCTTCGCCTCGATCACCTTGCCGCCCAGCCGCTCGGGCACCTGGATGACGATCTGCGCCTTGTTGACCGGGCGGTTCTCCGAGTTCTCGACCAGCTGGTCGAAGGCCTTGATCCGCGCCTTGCTCTTGGTCTGGCGGCCTTTCGGGCCTTGCCGGATCCATTCGAGTTCCTGGTTGATCGCCTTCTGGCGGCCTTCGTCCTCGCGGCTTTCTTGTTCGAGCCGCTTGCCCTTCTTTTCCAGATAAGTCGAATAATTGCCTTCGTAAGGGAAGTATTTGCCGCGATCGAGTTCCAGAATCCAGCCCACGACATTATCGAGGAAATAGCGGTCGTGGGTGATCATCAGCACCGCACCGGCATATTCCTTGAGGTGATTTTCCAGCCAGCGCACGCTTTCCGCGTCGAGGTGGTTGGTCGGCTCGTCCAGCAGCAGGATGCCGGGCTTCTGGATCAGCAGCCGGGTCAGCGCGATCCGGCGCTTTTCACCACCCGAGAGGTTGGCAACCGGCCAATCGCCCGGCGGGCAGCGCAACGCTTCCATCGCGATCTCGAGCTGATTATCGAGCGTCCAGCCGTCCACCGCATCGATCTTTTCCTGCAGCGTGCCCATTTCCTCCATCAGCGCGTCGAAATCGGCATCCTCGGGCGGATCGCCCATCAGCATGCTGATCTCGTTGAAGCGATCGACCAGATCGGCGGTCTCACGCGCGCCGTCCTTGACGTTTTCCAGCACCGTCTTGCTTTCGTCGAGCTGCGGCTCCTGCGCCAGATAGCCGACGGTGATATATTCGCCCGGCCACGCCTCGCCGGTATAGTCCTTGTCGATCCCGGCCATGATCTTCATCAGCGTGGACTTGCCCGCGCCGTTCGGGCCGACGATGCCGATCTTGGCATCCTGGTAGAATTGCAGGCTGATATCCTTCAGCACCGGCTTGGGCGCGCCGGGGAAGGTCTTGGTCATGCCTTTCATGACGTAGGCGTATTGCGCGGCCACGTGGTGTACTCCGGATATGTGCTGGGATCGCGGTGGCCTCTACAGTCTGGGGGTCAGCGCTGCAAGATGCGCATGTCGGCGCGTCACGCCGAACTCGTCGCAGGGCGGTCTCTCGACGTCAGTCGGAAAGACTTTAGGCTCCAGAACTTGCCGGGTGCAGCCGCATCACGCCGGTTTGGGCGCGACCACGATGCGGTTCCGGCCTTGATCCTTGGCCGCGAGCAAGGCTTCATCTGCAGCCTTCAGCGCCGCCTGCGCGTTGCCATAGGCCAGCGCATCGGCCACCCCGCCCGAAAAGGTGACGCTGCCGACGGCAACGTGAGTCTTGCGATCGACCAGCTTGCGCTGCGCAAAGGTTTCGCGCGCGTTGTCGAGCTTGTCGCGTGCCTGGTCCGGCGTCAGCCCGTGAAACAGCAGCACGAACTCTTCGCCGCTGTTGCGAGCGACGTGGCAGCTGTGCCCCGAGATGCGTTGCAGCACCCGGGCGATGGCCTGGATCACCCGGTCGCCGGTTTCGCGGCCATGGGTATCGTTGATCGCCTTGAACCGGTCGATGTCGCAGAACGCGATGCTCAGCGGTTCGCCCGCCTCGAGCGCCGCGCGATGTTCGCGTTCCAGCACCATGTCGAAGTTGCGCACATTGTCCATGCCGGTCAGATGATCCATCGCCGCATCGGCCCGCGCCAGCTTGAGCGTCTCGCGCAGGTCGCCCACCTCGCTCTCGCGGCGGCGCATTTCCTCTTCGACGGCCTGGGTCCGTTCGATCATCGTCCTGGTCAGGCGGGTCAGCCCAGGAAGCTCGACAATGGGCCGGGCGGCATCGAGCGCGGCCGCGGCTTCGGACAGCGCGGCGTGATACTGCGCAGTCTCGGCGCCGGCCGCGCCGGCATTCTGCAGGATCTGTTCGAGCGTTTGTTCCAGCTTGCCCGTCAGCCAATCGAGTGCCTCGCGCTCGCGCGCCTCTGCGCGATTGTGGCCGACCTGCGTCGATTCACTTGCCACATCGTCCAGCCACGCCTGGGTAATGGGCTCATTGGCGAGTTGGCGCGCGGCGATCAGGCGGTTCAGCTCGGCATTGTTGCCTGAAACCGCTTCTTGCGCCACGGCCAGATTCGCGGGGTTCACCTCCAGCTCGTGATCGAGCAGGAAATTGCCGAGCCGATGCAGCAGCTCGCGGCGCGCAGCATAGCTTTGCACGGGGGCAGCGGCGGCGGCGGTCGGCACAGGCTGTTCCTCGATCTTGCGCACCGCTCCAAACATCTTTGTCTCTGCTCGCTTGTTCATCGAACGATGTATAGCGAGTTTAGGTTCCGGAACGTTAACGGCAACCCGTACAAATACCTAGTTTGGCCGATGATCGGCAGCGGGGCTTGACGCGAGCCCACCGACCTCGCCAAACTCGCGCACGTATACGCGTAGAGGACGAAGTTTTCCATCATGCAGCTTGTGATCGTCGAGTCCCCGGCCAAGGCCAAAACCATCGAGAAGTACCTTGGCCAGGACTTCAAGGTGCTGGCGTCCTATGGCCATATCCGCGACCTGCCGCCCAAGGATGGCTCGGTGCGCCCCGACGAGGGCTTCGCCATGGACTGGGAGCTGTATGGCGACAAGCAGAGCCGCGTGCGCGACATCACCGATGCGGCCAAGCAGGCGACCCGCCTGATCCTGGCGACCGACCCCGATCGCGAAGGCGAGGCGATCTCGTGGCATGTCCGCGAATTGCTGGCCAAGCGCAAGGCGCTGCCCAAAGACGTGCAGCGCGTCACCTTCAACGCGATCACCAAAGACGCGGTGACCACCGCGATGAAACACCCGCGCGAGCTCGATCAGGATCTGATCGACGCTTATCTGGCGCGCCGGGCGCTGGATTATCTGTTCGGGTTTACGCTGTCGCCGGTGCTGTGGCGCAAACTGCCCGGTGCCAAGAGCGCAGGGCGGGTGCAATCGGTGGCGCTGCGCCTGATCGTCGAACGCGAGCGCGAGATCGAGGCGTTCAAGCCCCAGGAATACTGGCAGGTGACCGCCCGGCTGGAACAGCACGGCAGCGAGTTTCCCGCGCGGCTGGTCAAGTTCGACGGCAACAAGCTGGAGCGCTTGAGCCTGGGCGATGGCGGCATTGCCGCGCGCGCCAAGGCGGCGGTGGAAGCTGCGGTGTTCCGCGTCGAGGAAGTCGATACCAGGCCGCAGAAGCGCCATCCCTATCCGCCGTTCACCACGTCCACCTTGCAGCAGGAGGCGGCTCGCAAGCTGGGTTTTTCCGCCGCGCATACCATGCGCGTCGCGCAGAACCTGTATGAGCAAGGCGCGATCACCTATATGCGCACCGATGGCGTGCAGATGGACCATTCCGCTATCTCCGCCGCGCGCGCAGTGATCAACGAGCGCTATTCGGGCCATTACATGCCCGAAAAGCCGCGGCACTACGAAACGAAGGCCAAGAATGCGCAGGAAGCGCATGAGGCGATCCGCCCGACCGAGTTCACCCGCGACAAATTCGGCAGCGGCGACGAGGCGCGATTGTACGAACTGGTGTGGAAGCGTGCGCTGGCCAGCCAGATGGCTTCTGCCGCGCTGGAGCGCACCACGGTAACGCTGCGCGATCCCGCCGGCCTGCATGAGCTGCGCTCGACCGGGCAGGTGGTGAAATTCCCTGGCTTTCTGGCAGTTTACGAGGAGAGCCGGGACGAGAAAGCCAGCGGCGCCAAGGATGTGGAAGAGGACGACAATGGCTTGCTGCCGGCGCTGGTCAAGGGCGATACGCCGGCCAGGAAGGGTGTGGATGCCAGCCAGCACAGCACCCAGCCGCCGCCGCGCTTTTCCGAAGCCAGCCTGGTCAAGCGGCTGGAGGAACTGGGGATCGGCCGCCCGTCGACCTATGCCTCGACGCTGCAGGTGCTCAAGGATCGCGATTATGTGCGCATCGAGAAGAACCGTTTCTTCGCCGAGGAAACCGGCCGGCTGCTGACCGCGTTCCTGGAGCGGTTCTTTGCGCGTTATGTCGCTTATGAGTTCACCTCCGGGATGGAGGACGAACTCGACGATGTCTCCGGCGGTCGCGCGGAATGGCGCGCGGTGCTCGAAGCCTTCTGGCGCGATTTCAAGCCGAAGTCCGATGAAGTCATGGAGCGCAAGCCCAGCGAAGTCACCGAGGCGCTGGATGAATTCCTGTCGGACTACCTGTTTCCGCCCACCGAGGATGGCGCCGATCCACGCAAATGCCCCGCCTGCGCCGATGGCCGGCTATCGCTGCGCGGCGGGCGTTATGGCGCGTTCATCGCCTGCAACAATTACCCGGAATGCAAGTTCACCCGCAAATTCGCGCAAGCCGGCGGCAGCGCCGCTGCCGGCGAAGAAGGCGAACTGGGCAAGCATCCGACAAGCGGCGAGCCGATCACCCGCAAGGTTGGGCGCTTTGGCCCCTACATCCAGGCGGGCGAGGGCAAGGAGGCCAAGCGCTCGTCGATTCCCAAGGACCTGCCCGGCGGCGAGCTGACGCTGGACTGGGCGGTGAAACTGCTCGAACTGCCGCGCGAGGTCGGGCTGCATCCGGAAAGCGGCTTGCCGATCACCGCCAGCATCGGCCGCTATGGGCCATATCTGGCGCACGATGGCAAATACGCCAAGCTGCGCGCGACCACCGAGGTATTCGACACCGGCATGAAC
>CAXTOI010000216.1:0-6143 GCA_964245645.1 uncultured Novosphingobium sp.
GTGCAGAGCATTGCGCCGGGCACCGGCGCGCAGTTTTCGCTGCTGCCGCCGGAGAACGCGACCGGGAATTTCACCAAGATCGTCCAGCGGGTGCCGGTTCGCGTCGCCATCGACGCAACGCCCGACGTGCGGCGATTGCTCGTGCCTGGGCTGTCGGTCACGGTGACGGTGGATACGATCGCCAACAAAGGTGATCTCGAGCGCATTCGTAATCGTGAAAAGCAGCGTGACAAAGCCCCCGCGCATGGCTGACGCAGCAATCGGTGAGGCAGGTGCCGGGCCATCTGCGCGCGCGCCGGGTCACGCCGCCCGCCAAGGCAATGCCCGCGCCGATGTCGCCGCCTGGCTCGCGGTCGGGGCCGGGACGCTTGGCGCCCTGATGGCAACGCTCGACATCTCGATCGTCAACTCCTCGCTGCCCACCATCCAGGGCGAGATCGGCGCCAGCGGCACCGAAGGAACCTGGATCGCGACAGCCTATCTGGTCGCAGAGATCGTCATCATTCCCATTTCCGCGTGGCTCGGGCGACTGCTCGGATTTCGCAAATTCCTGCTGACCGCGACGATCCTGTTCACGGCTTTCTCGCTGGTTTGCGGCACCGCGACAAGCTTGGCGCAAATGATCATCGGGCGTGTCGGCCAGGGCTTCACCGGCGGGGCGCTGATCCCGACGGCGCAGACGATCATCGCCCAGCGCCTCCCACCTAGCCAGCAACCGATCGGCATCGCACTGTTCGGCGTGGTCGCAATCCTGGGTCCGCTGCTCGGTCCGCTGATTGGCGGCTGGCTGACCGAAAACGTCAGCTGGCATTACGCCTTTCTCCTCAATCTGCCGCTGTGCGTGATTCTGGTGATCCTGCTGATCGTCGCGCTGCCCAAGCAGAAAGCGAATTTGAGTGAAATTTATCAGGCCGACTGGCTGGGCATCGCCGGCCTGGCTTTCGGGCTCGGGGGATTGACGGTTCTGCTCGAAGAGGGGCAGCGCGAACTGTGGTTCGCTTCAAGCCTGATCCGAACGATGGCGCTGATCTCGCTGGCCGGCTTCGCCTGCCTGGTCGCCGGCCAGGTCCTGGCGCGGCGACCGGTCGTCAAGCTCGGCCTGCTGCTCGACCGGCAGTTCGGATCGGTGGTCCTGATGGGCATGGTGGTCGGTGTCGTCCTGTACGGCACGTCTTACACGATCCCTCAGTTCCTCGCCTTGATCGCCGGTTACAACGCGCTGCAATCGGGCAAGGTCGTCCTGTTGTCGGGCATCCCGAGCATGCTGATGATGCCGTTCGTCCCGATCTTGCTGCGGCGCATCAATATTCGGATCGCGGTAGGGGGCGGGATGATCATCATGGGGCTGTCGGCGCTGTTCGATGCGCAGCTGTCGGCCAGTGCCGACGGCAGCGACTTCGTGCGATCGCAGTTGATGCGGGGTGTCGGGCAGATCCTGGCGATGTTCTTCCTGAGCCAGGCGGTGGTCCGCTCGGTTCCGCCCGAGGAGGCCGGCGATGCCTCCGGCCTGTTCAACGCCTCACGCAATCTCGGCGGCAGCTTCGCCCTGGCCGCAATCGCGATCATTCAGGACAAGCGCTTGTGGTTCCACTCCCGCCGCATCGAAGAAACGCTCAGTGCCAATTCGCCCCGAGTGCAGGCCTATATGGCCGCCATGACCGCCCGGTTCGGCAGCCCGTCTGTCGCTTACCGGCTGATGGCGCAACAGGTTCAGACGCAGGCGCTGGTGATGACCTTTAACGACATTTTCTTCATCATGGCCTGCGTGACCGGCGTGGTCCTGCCCCTGGTGCTGTTCCTGAAGCCGCTGCCACAGCGCCCCGATCCGGTGATGGTGCATTGATGCGCGCAGCGCTTGCTCTACTGAGCCTGCTGCTGCTCGCCGGTTGCACTGTCGGCCCGAATTACGGTGGTCCGCCATCGGTTGCCTCGGAGGCGCTGGCCCGCGGCAGCTTCGCGCGGGCGAAAGATCCGGCGCTGGTTTCCGCACCCGGGCTGGCGCGGTGGTGGGAAACGCTCGGCGATCCGGCGCTCGACGCGCTGGTGGCCGATGCACTGGCGCGCAGCCCCACGATCGATGTGGCGCAATCGCGGTTGCGCGAGGCGCTGGCGCAGCTCAAGTCGCAGCGCGCCGCGGAATTGCCCAGCGTCAGCGCTAACGGCACGTACCTCCATGCCGAGCTGCCGGGCAGCACGCTGGGCGCCGCCGCGGGAGGGTCAAGCAACGGCGGCAGCACCGGCACATCCGCCCTGAATTTTTTCAATCTGGGCGCGCAGGCATCGTGGGAGATCGATGTGTTCGGCGGCGGCCGGCGCGGCATCGAACAGGCGCGCGACACCATTGGGCAGCGCTTTGCCGACCTCGCCGACGCGCAGGTAAGCTTGTCGGCGCAAGTGGCCACCGCCTACGTCAATCTGCGCGATGTCCAGGCGCGCCGGCGGCTCAACGCCGAATCCACCAAGCTCCA
The DNA here is from genome assembly GCA_964245645.1 of uncultured Novosphingobium sp. Lineage (GTDB taxonomy): Bacteria > Pseudomonadota > Alphaproteobacteria > Sphingomonadales > Sphingomonadaceae > Novosphingobium. The sequence goes on from CAXTOI010000216.1 coordinate 2,469, forward strand.
GCGGCAGGCGCTCGATCTTACCCGGCAGCGCTATCTTGCCGGCACCGCCTCGCAGCTCGACGTCCAGCGGCTACAGACCGGGGTCCAGAACACCGACGCGCAGAATGTGCCGCTGGCGGCACAGCTCGATCAGTACCGGGATCAGCTGGCGATCCTGACCGGCCGCTCGCCCGGCGCGCTCGACCCCACGCTCGACGCCCCGGTGCCGGTGCCGCTGCCGCCCGCGCAAGTGCCGATCGGCGATCCCGCAACCCTGCTCGCGCGCCGTCCCGACATTCGCGCCGCCGAGCGCGCGCTGGCGGCCGGGAACGCCTATATCGGCGTACAGACGGCCAAGCGCTTTCCCAAGATCCAGTTCTTCGGATTGCTCGGCGTGGGCGGCACTAGCCTGGGCGACGTTTTCGATCCCAGTATGCTTACCACGCTGATCGCGCCGACGCTGAGCTGGTCGGTGCTCGATTTCGGCAGGAGCAGCGCGGCGATCCGCCAGGCGCAGGCCCAGCGCGACGAGGCTGACGCGCATTACCGTGAGACGGTGCTGGAAGCGCTGCAGGACGCCGAGAAGAATCTTTCGCTGTTCGGCAATGCCCGTCAGCAGCTGGTGCAATTATCCGCCGTCGTGGCGACCGCGCAGCAATCGGCCCGGCTCAACCGGCAGCGCGTGGACGCGGGCACCAGCTCGGTGATCGACCAGCTCGACATCGAGCGCCAGCGCCTCTCCGCCACGATTGCGGTCGAACAGGCAAAGGCGCAGCTCACCAACAGCTATATCGGCGTAGAAAAGAGCCTGGGACTTGGCTGGAGCGATCCGACTTTCACCATCGACCCCCAGGCCCCGCGCGCGGCGCGCCGATAATCCGAACAGCCAGCTGGCAATCCAAACAGCCGCATCCGGCATCAGTCCTGCCATTCATGCCCTGGAAATCAGGGCATCGTATCGTGCCCGCTGACGATCACCGCCAAAAAGGGCTGCCCAGTCGATGACATTCCCTCGCTCGTGTCTTGCCGCCCTCGGCCTGGCCACGCTGGCCATGACAAGCGCCGCCGGGGCCGCCGATCCCGGCAAAAAAGCCTGCGCCGCCGAGGCGAGGATGCTCTGCCCAGCCGAAATGAAAAGCTTCAGCCGCAAGAAGGTAGAGGCCTGCATGATTGCCAAGATCGACCAGACCTCGCCCGTCTGCCACGCCGCGATGCTGCAGATCAAGGCGCAACGCGGCGCCTGACGAAGCGGGCTAAAGCCCCTTCCTCTTCCGAGTAAGGGGTTGTGGGTGGCGGCTCGCACTCCCCATCTACTATGTCGTCAGCCATCTTGAAGCCTATGGATCAACCCAGGGCGACCTGCGACGATGTCAATAACCCTCCATCACCGACACCCGCACCCCCGTCATTGACTAGTCCGCATGTTGTCTTCAGGCTGCAACAGGCGCGGGGGTCAAACAGGTCATATTCAAACCCGCGCGAAGCCGAGTTTCCGGGGGGATATCAATGTCGCGCAAATACCTGATCCCTCTAGTCTCGCCGCGATGCTGCCTGCTCTGGCGCGCGCCGCCGCCGACAAGCCGGTGATCATCCCCGCGCCCAGCTGGGTGATCGCGCACGCCGCGAAGGGCGATGCGGCGGCCGGCGATGCGCCGGTGCAGTTGTTGCTCGACGATCAGCAAGTCCGCTTCGAGGGCGGCAAGACAATCAATTTTCAGGAGGTCGCGTTTCGCATCCAGACGCCGCAGGGGCTGGGCGCTGGTGCGATCAATTTGACGTGGAATCCCGACACCGAGGTGCTGAATGTGCACAAGCTGGTGATCCGCCGCGGCGACCAGACCATCGACGTGCTCGCCGGTGGCCAGCAGTTCACCGTGTTGCGGCGCGAGCAGAACCTTGAAGTGGCCATGCTGAATGGGGAGCTGACCGCCAATCTCCAGCCGGAGGGGCTGCAGGTCGGCGATATCATCGATTATTCCGCCTCGATCGTGCATCAGGACCCGGTGCTGAAAGGCCATTACGAGGCGGTTGCCGGCAACATCGGGCCGCTGCCGATCGCCTTGCTGTCGCTGGGCGCGTCGTGGCCGGCGGCGACTGACCTGCGCTGGCATGCCCATGGCGATCTGCCAACGCTCCGCAAGCTGCAGCACGGCGGGATCGCCGACGTGTCGCTGCAAGTGGCCGATGTTCAGCCGGTAAGCGCACCAAAGGAGGCTCCGGCGCGCTATACGCCGGGGCGATACGTCGCATTCAGCGATTATCCGTCATGGGCGGAATTGTCGGCATTGTTCGCGCCGCTTTATGTCAAGGCGGCAAAGCTCGCGCCGGCGTCGCCGCTGCATGCCGAGGTGGCCAGGATCGCTGCCGCCTCGCCCGATCCCAAGCTGCGCGCCGCCGCCGCGCTGAAGCTGGTGCAGGACCGGGTGCGCTATGTATTCATCGGCATGGGCGAGGCGGGGCTGGTCCCGGCCGACGCCGACGAAACCTGGAGCCGGCGCTTCGGCGATTGCAAGGGCAAGACCGCGCTGCTGCTGGCGCTGCTGGGCGAACTGGGCATCGCCGCGCAACCGGCGCTGGCCAACACCGGCGGCAACGACGGGCTCGATGCCGAATTGCCGCTGGTCAGCCGCTTCAACCATGTGCTGGTGCGCGCGACCATCGCCGGCCGCGTCTACTGGCTTGATGGCACCCAGACCGGCGACAGCGATATCGACGCGATCGAGCCGCCGGGTTTCAACTGGGTGCTGCCGGTGCAGGCCGCGCATGGCGCGCTGGAGCGGATCGTGCAGAAGCCGCTCGATCAGCCGCAACTGGAACGCTGGATGACTTTGGATGCCAGCGGCGGCTTGTCGCTGCCCGCCCCCGCGCATGCCGAGGAGGTGATCCGCGGCCGGGCGGCGGTGATCGTCCATAACCAGATGGGCACCGTTGCGGGGAATATTCTCGACGATGGGCTGCGCACGTCATGGCGCAAGCAATATCCGTCGATCGAGATAAAGTCGGTGAGCCAGAGCTATGATCCGGTCAAACGCGAGGAGCGGCTGGTGATGGATGGCACCGCGCAGATGGAATGGCGCGAGGGCCGCTATGAGACAGATCAGACCGGGGTGGGCTACGAAGCGGATTTCGCGCGCGCGCCGGGGCCGGATTGCGACGCGCCTTATGCCGTGGTCTTTCCGAATTTCGTGCAGATCACCGAGACGATTCGCCTGCCAAACCGTGGCTGGGGCTTTGTCACCACTAGCGGCGCGGTCGACCGCACGCTGGGCGGCGTGCAATGGAAGCGCAGCGCCGGCATCGTGGATGGCGTGGCCACGATCAAGTCGTCATTGCGCAGCATTGCGCCCGAATTCCCGGCGGCAGAAGCTCCGGCGGTGCAGCTGGGCTTGCGCGAAATGGCGCATAACCCGGTCTACATCGTGCAAACCGGGGGCTACGGCATCGCGCTGCCGGCCTCGCCGCTGACCAACTTGGGGCCGCCGATCGTACCGCACCGCCCGGCCTTCACTGCGCCCGTGATGCGCAGCGCGGCAATGGGCGAGTGGCTGCTCAACCAGGGGCGGTTCGCCGATGCGGTGACGGCGTTCAACCGCGAGCTGGATACCAACGCGCATAATGCTTGGGCCTTGTCCGAGCGCGGGATTGCGCTCGATGCGGTGGGGTTGAAGGCGTTGGCCGCGCAGGATGCGGCGGCGG
>CAXTOI010000217.1:0-4593 GCA_964245645.1 uncultured Novosphingobium sp.
AAACTCGCAAGGCTATGATCCATAACACTTTCAGAGTTTCGAATCAGACTCTCAGGCTTTCTTGGCGGCGAGATGCGCGCTCAGGTGTTTGTTCATCTCGAACATGCTGACCGACGGCTTACCGAAGATCTTCTGCAGCTTGTCATCACCGTTGATCTGGCGGCGGTCCTTAGCGTCCTGCAGGTCGTGCTTCTTGATGTACTCCCATACCTTGCTGACGACTTCGCTGCGGGGTAGGTCCGCCTTGCCGACGATCTCCGCCAGTTCCGGTGAGGGCGTGACCGGCGCGGTGATACCGCCGCGAGCGCCACCGGCTGGTTTACCGGTCTTCTCCACTTTCTTCTCCGCAGCCTTCGTCTCGTCCTTGCCGCGTTTTGTCGCTGTCTTTGCCATCAGGTCCTCCAATAGTGTCTTGGGCCAGAATGGCGGCCTTTCGGCCTCAAGTCCAGCCTGCAACCACGCCGACTTGTGATCCGAGTCAAACACACTGCGGGGTAGAGACGCTTGAGCTTGATCCGGGCGTGGGCGGCTGTGAAGCGCCAGTCGGCCTTGGTGTGATGTTCATTGCGGTGATCCTGCCTGCGGCAACCTCGGTGACGAGGCTCGGCTTCTTCGGGATGCGACGGTCGAGACACTGCAAAGCAGGACGCCATGTCGAGCCACCTGCCATGCTTGGGCGTATAGTGGACCTGGAAGCGCTCGATCAGGCAACGCGCCTCGGCGGGCGATTGGCAAAGCTCGAGAGCTTGTCGAGCGGCAACAGCACCGCGCGGGTGCCGCACAGCAGCAGCGTCATCGCGGCACAAAACGCGCGTCGCCCTTTACTCCCCGTAATCCCAAGCCAAACGACGCTGCAACTATCGTCTAGAGGCAACATTCCTCTATTGGACAGAATGATGTGGTGTCGAAAACAGTCGAACAAATATCATTTCATACAGACGAGTCGCCGCTCTATGAAACTGAGGCGTCGGTCGAACCCGCGAGATCGCGCCAACGCAAGTTCTTTGGCCACGCCGCAGCCCGATGGGTTCTCGAAGCTCGCCGCCTATGTCAAACGCGCGAGGCGCGGCCCGAGCATCGCCAGGCAGTGGCCGACCAGCTTGCGCTTTACCCCGACACGCCCCCAGCACGAACGATCGCAATTGGTGAGAAGCAATAATTTTAAGGAGCAAACGATGGCAAAAATGACCACCTGCCTGTGGTTCGACCACGGTCAGGCGCAAGAAGCCGCCAAATTTTACGCCACTGTGTTTCCCGATACCCATGTCGGCTCGGCACTCGATTCGCCTGCGGACAATCCGTCGACCAGGCGTGGCCAGGATATCACCGTCGAATTCACTTTGCTCGGTCAGTCGTTCGTCGGGCTGAACGGCGGCTCGGACTTCAGCCCCAACGAGGCGGTAAGCTTCCAGGTTTTCACGGATACTCAAGAAGAGACCGACCGCTACTGGAATGCGATCGTCGGCAATGGCGGTGCCGAGAGTATGTGCGGCTGGTGCAAGGACCGCTGGGGCTTTTCGTGGCAGATCGTGCCTCGCGCGCTGATGGCCGGGATGGCCGATCCCAACCCTGCTTCGGCCAAGCGCGTGATGGAAGCGATGATGACGATGCGCAAGATCGACATCGCCAGGCTCGAAGCGGCGCGCGCTGGCGAGACGACCGATGCGTAGGATCGTTGGCGGCATGTTCGTCTCGCTCGATGGCGTCATACAAGCGCCGGGCGGTCCGACCGAAGACCCGACCGGTGGCTTCGCGCATGGCGGCTGGATGTTCCCTGTCGCTGACGATCAGGTCGGAGCAGCGATCGGCGACTTCTTCGCAGCGCCGTACGATCTGCTGCTCGGGTGGCGGACCTATGACATCTTCGCCGCCTACTGGCCCTATGTCGACGGCGAAGGCACGGCGATGGGCGAGGCGTTCACTGCGGCCAACAAATATGTCCTGACGCGCGGCGAGCGACCGTTGCCGTGGGCGAACAGCCACCGGATGCGCGCCATGGACGACGTTGCGGCGCTCAAGCAGGACGACGGCCCCGATCTGCTGATCCAGGGATCAAGCACGATCTATCCCGAGTTGCTGGCTGCCAACCTGCTCGACAGACTGGTGCTGTACACCTTCCCGATCGTGATCGGCAGCGGCAAGCGGATGTTCGGTGAGGGCATGCCTCCCGGCACGCTTAAACTGCTCGATCATCGGATATCTCCCGGCGGCACCGTGATCACGACCTATGAGCCTGCAGGTGCGGTCAAGGCAGGATCGTTCGGCCAGATCGAGAGCGCGCGCGAAGACGAGCGGCAGCGCCGCATGAGGGACGGCACATGGTGATCCAGTTCTTCGGCCACCCTTTCTCGTCCTACACGTGGAAGGCGGCGATAGCGTTTTACGAGAAGGACATCCCGTTCGAACTCCGGATGGTAGACCCCGAGCATCCGGACAACGGTGCCGAACTCGCGCGTCGGTCGGCGATGGGCAAGTTCCCGCTGCTGGTCGAAGGCGAAGCAGCGGTGTTCGAGGCGACCGCGATCATCGAATATCTCGAGGTGGTCCACGCCGGTCCCGTGGCGCTGATCCCCGCCGATCCTGCAGCAGCGGTCAAGGTGCGGATGATGGACCGCGTCTTCGATAATTACGTCATGAATGCGATGATGGTGATGGTCGGCGATGCGCTGCGCCCGGAGGAACACCGGGACCGCTATGGCGTTGCGCGCGCCCGCGCCGACCTGGACAGGATCTATGCCTGGCTCGACAGCGAACTGGCGGGCCGTGACTGGGCGTGTGGGATGGACTTCACCCTTGCCGACTGCGCCGCCGCCCCGGCGCTGTTCTACGCCGATTGGGCGCACCCGATCGCTGACAAGCACGCCACGCTAAAAGCCTATCGCGCCCGCCTGATCGCCCGCCCGTCGGTCGCGCGCTGCATCGACGAGGCGCGACCATACCGTCCTTATTTCCCGCTTGGCGCGCCCGACCGCGATTAAGGAAAATACGTGTTTGTTGTGCTCGCCTGCGTCCACTTCAAACATAGTCGGGTAGCCAGAGCGGCGGCTGGAAGGACACAGCGATTGGAGCATGGCCGGGTTCCTCTCGTGATCGATCGCGAAGGATCAATAAGCAGCGAAGCATTACACCTGCATGGCCTTGCCGCCGCCAAACAGCGTACGTGCGACATGATCGGGGTCCAGCCCTAGCCCGGCACCGGCCGCGCCCGCAATCAGCGCATCGATCGCCGCCGTTGGCCTCAGGTCTCGGCCCTCGTAAAGCGCAGCGGTCGAGAGGCCCGGCCAATCGGCGATCACGCGTCCACCGCGTACCGCGCCGCCGATTAGCATGGCGACCGAGCCGGTCCCGTGATCGGTTCCGCCGGTGCCGTTCGCCGCCGCGGTGCGGCCGAACTCGGTGGCGACCAGCACCGTGGTCTGCGCCCAGGTCGAACCGAGACCGTCACGCAGCGCGGTGAGCAGCGTGTCGAGCGCCTTGAGTTGCGCGGCGAGACGACCTTCCTGACCGGTGTGCGTGTCCCATCCCCCGGTTTCCAGCATGGCGATCCGGGGTCCGTCCGGCTTTGTCAGAAAGCGCGCGGTCAGTGCGCCCAAGCTGGCCGGGTCGGGCTTTGCAGTGCCACCTCCCGCGAGCCGCTGCGCATCCAGCGCCGCCGTCCACAGCGGGTGAAGCTGCGGATCCGCTCCATATAGCTGACCAACCCGCAGCATCAGGTCGTCCGACGCGGTCGGCAACGCGGATGGTCCATAGGATGTCACTTCTGCCGGCCCGCGCAGCGCCATCGGCACCGTCGCAGCCAATGCAATCGCCTCATCGCGCGACTTGGGCAGCAGCGTGACCAGCCGGTTCAGCCAGCCATCCTTGCGCTGATAGGGCTGACTGCCGCCGGTTTCCAGCACGTTCTGGCCATCGAAATGCGACCGGTCGCGGTAAGGCGAGGCCACTGCGTGGACGAACAGCGCCTGGTTCCGGCCGAACATCCTGGCCGTCTCGGCCAGCGAAGGGTGGAGGGCAAAGGTGCCATCCAATTTGGTTGCCGCCGCAGCATCGATCGCCAGAGCGCCGCGCAGCCGGGCGTAAGCGGGATCGGCATAGGGGATGACGATGTTCAGCCCGTCGGCCGCGCCGCGCTGGATGATGAACACGAACCGGCGGTCGGTGGCGACTGTCGCCAGGGCCATGTGCGGCGCGACCATGATCGCGCCGGCACCCAGCGCCGAGAAGGACAGAAATTGGCGGCGAGCGACCATGGCGCTATCTCCTCAGGAAATCGGGTGAAACCAGCAGCAAGGCCAACGCGCTGCCAGGGCTTTCGGCACGAGCGACCTGCTCCTGGGTAACCGGGCTCAATGCCCCCGGCAGCAATTTCGGGCCCAGCGTCCGCGCGTCGAGCGTGGCCGCCACCGGCGCCACCAGCCGCTGTGCATATTCGACCCGGCGCAGCAGCGCATCGGGCGCGGCCCAGCTGGCGACAGCGTCATCCCAGCCGGCAGGCGAGCCCGGCTTCCACACCGGCTGGCCAAGCTGGCTCTGCGCCCCCGCCATCTGCAACGCCCCGATCTGGTCACGCCCCAGCCCGCGTAGTGCAGAAAC
>CAXTOI010000217.1:4603-6131 GCA_964245645.1 uncultured Novosphingobium sp.
GCATGGGCGCCCAAGGCTCGGGGCTATCGATCAGCGTGGTACAGCATGGGCAGGTCGCCGCGCCCCATCGTGAAGCTGGCGGAGAGCCGGTCGACCAGCGCCGCCGGCGGGGCGTCGCCAGCAAAATGGCGAGAGAGCTTCGTAGCGATATGGCCGGCGGTCGCGGGCGCGCGGGCAAAGTCGATCAGCGCCGCCTGGGCCTGATCAGCGCCGGTCTGCGGATAGGTCTTGCCCAGGATGTGGCGCGGTCCCGGCTCGTGCAGATTGGGGCGAAACGCAAAATCATCGGCATTGCCGTTGTCGCGCAAATCCTGCGCATCGACGCTCCAGCCGGTCAGCGCGCGGGCAAATTCGGTGACATCGGCCTGGCTGTACCCCGATCGCACGCCCAGTGTGTGCAACTCCATGATTTCGCGCCCCAGGTTCTCGTTGAGACCCCGCGGCGAACCCGGATTGCGCTGTGCTGCGCGCTGCGCGGCGATGCTGTCGGGGCCGATCGATTGAATCTGGTTGAGGTAGATCAGCATCGCCGGATGATGCTCGACCGCGAGCACCATATCCTCGAATTTGCCCAATACGTGCGGGCGGATCGCGTCGCGCTCGAATGCGCCAACGAAAGCGGCAGTCTGGGGATTATCCGCAGACACGCAGAAATGGTTCGCCCAGAAATGCACCATCCGCTCAACGAACGGCGCGGGGGTTTCGAGCGCGCTTTGGGTGCGGGCTTGAACCGCCTGGCGGTATAGCGCCTGGACGTCCTGCGCAAAATCCTGCCGCGCGACTATCAGCTCGGGCGTGCGCGCCGGCTTGCCCGGGGCAACGGCCGCGCCCGGCTGCATGCGTTGCGCCTGGCGCTGCTGCTGTTGCTGCAGACGATAGGCCTTCACCATGACGCCGGCATCGGGCAGCGCGGCGTAGCCTTCAGGCAGTGGGTTGAAGCGATCCAACTGCCCGGTCAGCCAAGCCCGGGGATCGAGCGGCAGCGAATCGTTCGGGCTGGCTCCCAGGCCAAACCGGTTAAGCGCAATGGCGGCAGGCGAAAGACCGCTGGTGATGGGCATGACACTGGGCATTCCCTATATGAGGCAATCGTTGAACGGAGGGCAGCTTGATTTCCGTCGGTCGGCAAGGCCCAACCTAGCGCAGGCGGCTCGGTTTCCGCACAATGCCTTCGGCCAGCGTCTCACGATCCGCTTGGCTCAGCGTCGCGGCGACCGCGACCGCGCGCTCCTCGACGTGGGCGCGCACCGCCACATCGGCCGCGCGAACCCGGGCGAGCGCTGCGGTCAGCGCAACCGGATCGAGCGTCGGCGCGCGCAGCAGCGACAGCCCCAGCACCCCGTCCCGGCTACTCCACCCGTATTTGGCTTCCGTCACCACGCCCAGGCCGCCGCCGTCGTCGTCGCTGACCACCGCCCACCGGCTGCCCGCGCCCTCGAAGCGCGCCTCGTCGATGGGCGAGCCCGCCTGCTGCCCGCGCAACACACTGCCGAACGGCGCGCCGAACCGTGCGTTCCGCCCCGCGTAC
>CAXTOI010000218.1:0-6125 GCA_964245645.1 uncultured Novosphingobium sp.
CCTCTCGATAGGACCCTATGGCTGCGTCCTCCCGGCCGATCGTCTTCAAGGCGTGGCCGCACGACAAGTGCACGATCTGGGCCTCGGGCCACGCTTGCAGGACGATTTCATAGATCGCTATCGCCCGCTCGAAATTGCCAAGGCCGGTGCAGATATTGCCCAGCAGGACCTGCCAGGCGATCTTGCCGGGTTCCAATTCTACGAGGCGTTCGGCCACGCCCAGGGCTTCGGCATATTTCTGCCGCCGGCTGAGGACGTTTGCATGCTCGCTCAGGAGTCGCACATCATCCGGTGCGATTGCCAAAGCCGCCCGCAACAGCGTTTCGGCGTCATCGAGGATGTTCATCGCCGAGCCGATCGCGGCCAGTTGCCGCATCGCTTCGATATGCGTGGGATTTATCTTCAGGAAGGCGCGGCAAAGCGCTTCGGCCTTGAGCAACCGCTTCTCCGCGATGAGGTTCTCCACCGCCGCCAGCTCGCGCGGCAGCGCCGCCAGCCATGCGGCCTGGCGGTCGGCGTCTGCCGCCAATTGCGGCTGGCCGGCGTCCTGGTGGATCGCCTGGAGCATACGCCACGATGCTTCGAGCGAGGGATTCAGCGCGACCGCCTTGCCATAGGCTCCGGCAGCCTCTTCCATGCGCCCGCTGGCGCGCAGGATATGGCCCAGTTCCTGCAGCCCGCGGCCATGGTCCGGGGCGATATCGAGCAGGCGATCGACGGCAGCTTCGGCCTCGTCCAACCGGCGCGCGTAACGCAGGCTCACCGCCAGAGTGTACAGGGCGTCGCGCTGCTGCGGAGATTCGGCCAGCACTTGCTCCGATGCGGCGATGCAGCCGAGGATATCGCCTCGTTTCAGCAGCAGAGACGCGTCATTCAGGCGGCGTGACAATTCGTCGTTGGTCATGGCTTCGAATATCGCGATGCGGGACGGCGAGATTGCCACCCCGCAATCGCCCTGTAATCACATTTCGTAGCTGAGCTTCACCCCGATGGTCCGTGGCCGGTTGGTGGTGATGAGGTCGTAGACGCTGGTGATGGCATTACCGGCTGCGTCCCGAGGGCTGTAATGGCTGTTGTTGTACAGGTCGGCCCGTTTGTCGGTCACATTATTGGCGTAGACGATCGCCGACCACATGCCATGGCTGATACCGGTCGACAGATTGAGTACGCCGTATGGCGCTTGCTTCTGACGTTCCTCGCGATCCAGCGAGCTATAGCTCGTCGAGGCCGTCTGGCCGCCGATCTCGACATAAAGATGGTTATCATCGATCGACCAGTTGTAGCGCGCACGCAAATTGGTCTGGATGACCGGCGCTTGCGACAAGCGCGAGCCGATCGGGACCACGTCGGCTGCCAGCACCGGATTTCCCAATATCCTGGTCAGCCGCGTATCATTGTAGGAGACCGCGCCGATCAACTGGACGTGGCTGGTCGGGCTGATCGTGAAGTCGCTTTCGGCCCCCTTGATCTTCGAATTGGCCGCGTTGTAAGTGTAGAACAGCTGAGCGATACTGACGTTCTGAGTGGTCAACTGCATGTTGTTCCAATACATCAGATAGGCCGTGCCGTTCCAGCGCAACAGGCCGTTGAACAAAGTGGTCTTCCAGCCGGCTTCATAGTTGATCACCTTGTCCGAGACATACGTCGCCGGGATGGCGAAATCGGCTTTGGCCGGATTGGGATCGTAGCCGCGGTTGAATCCGCCGGGCCGGAAACCGCGCGAATATGTGCCATAGAAGAGCAGATCCTGGCGCGGTGTCAGGGTGATGGTGAAGCGGGGAACCGTGCCGTTCTCGGTCTTGGGCGACACGCCGGCGAGCAGTTGGTCGATGTTGCGCCCGTAAAGTCCGGCACCATAACGATTGCCGAACGACGTTGATCCACTGAGGCTGTAGACCAGGTGGTAGCGCCGCAAACCCCCGGTGACGGTCAGGAGATGGGGTATGACATCGAACGATGCTTCGCCGAAAAACGACAGCTGGTGGTTACGCGACGTGTAATCGTTGATGAAGGTGATCCCGGGTGCCCGCAGGTTGGGGTTCGACTCGGTCGATCCGGGGATGGGGCTGTTCTGGACAAAACCGTTCAACGTGGAGGATGGATAATCAAAGTCGCCCTGATCGGTCGTCTTCGACGAATCATGATAGACGCCGGCGGTAAAGCGAAACCGCCAATCCTTTGGCGTGCTGACGCGAAACTCGTGATTCCATCGCGAAGACTTGACGTGGCCGATGTAGCCCAGCGTCGGATCGGAGCAATGCGTGTATTTGGCATTGCAGACGTAGTAGGGGATGAAGGGGCCGACGTTCCCGTATGAGGTATAGTCCATCGTTTGAACCGCGGTGCGGTGCAGGTAGCCGCCGGTATAGACCACGTCGAGCGGGCCGATCTTGCCATCGATATTCCAGGACACCTGGTCGAACTTGTCGTCGAGGTGGTCGGGGAAATGGCGTTGCACCTGCAAATCTCCCACATCGGGATCATAAGCGAACACGCCGTCGGTCGTGAGATCCTGGTGCGAGAACTGGACAAGCGCGGTCCAGTCACGAACCGGCGAAATCTTGAGCCCGACGCGCATGCCGCTATAGGTGTCGGTGTTGAAGTTGTTTCTGACCAGCGCGGTATTATTGGCTGCGTCATAAGTAGCCCCGCTCCCCGGGTAGTAGGGGTTGTACGAGGAAAGTGTCTGACTACCGGGCACATTATCGATGTAGCCCCCATCATGGCTGTTGTATGCGGCGATGCGCAGCGCGGCCACGCCTTCGATCAGAGGTATGTTGCCGTAGCCTTCGACACTGTTGCTCACCGCGCCATGCCTGGTCGTGGAAACGCCCGCCGTAACGCCCGCTTCCCACTTGTCGAGATCGGGCTTGTGGGTGATGAGGCGCACGTTGCCGGCCTGTGAACTGGCGCCGAACAACGTGCCCTGCGGACCCGAAAGCACCTCGATCCGCTGGAGATCGGTGACGTAGATGTCGAGGTTGCGCCCCGTCATGGTGACCGGCTGGTCATCGAGATAGAGGGCGACGTTCGGCACGGTGCCCTGCGCACCCGACAATTGCACGCCGATCTTGTTGGACGCGATGCCACGGATATAGACGTCGTTCTGCCCGGGGCCGGTGCCGGCAAAGCTGACACCCGGCAAACGCGTGACATAGTCCTGAAAGCTCTGGATGTTCTGCGATTTCAGGCTCTTGGCATCGATTGCCTGGATGGCGATCGGCACCCGCTGGATGCTTTCGGAACTGCGCGTCGCGGTTACGACGATATCCTGCGTATCTGCGGACATGGCCGATGGCGATTGCGCCGCCGGCGCCGTCTGGGCGGCGGCGCCGTTTGCTACGCATAAGGTAGCTAGGGCCGTTCCGCTGATCAGCACGCTCCAAAGTCGCATTGACTACCCCTTCTTTGGCGCGACGACCAAACCCAATTTACGCGCCCTACCCACTGATGGTATACCGCGTCGAACTGTAAGGCAATGATCGTTTTACCAAGGAGAAAATAAGTTTCTCTTCGGCTTAAAGCAACGCAGATGGGGAGATTTGCGGTTCTTCCGCCGGCGCACGCTTTTCGTCATGCTTGGCTGCCGGTGGGACTTGCCGGCTATTTTTCGGTCAGCATGCTCGTTGCGATTTGCAGCGCTTCGCGAATGTGGTCGCGGCACGCGTTGCTTGCCGCCGGCGCATTGCGTTGTTCGATCGCCGTCACGATTTGCGAAAGCCGCTTTATTCCTGTGGTCTGCCGCCCCTGCGCCGATAGGGTCAATGCGCGCATCTGGCTGATGCGTCCGTTCAGCCGCTGCACGATTTCCCAGGCGATATCGTGGCCGCCGGTCTCGAAGATGATCTGGTAGAACCGGGTACTTGCGCGCAAGGCCCCGTTGGCACTGTTCGCCTCATGGGCGCGCCGGATTTCCTCGAGGACGCCGCGCAGCAGCGGCCCGGTCTCCGGCGTCGCGGCTTGGGCGCAGGCGGCGGCGGCCGATGGTTCCAGCAGCAGCCTGATCTCGTAGATCTGCTGGGCCTGATCGATCGAGAGCGTCGCCAGGCGGGGTCCTGACAAGGTGTTCTCGATAAACCCTTCGGATTCCAGGTTGCGGATCACTTCGCGGATGACCGAGCGACTGACCCCCAGCCGCTCTGCCAGCGTCCGTTCGACCAGCCGTTCACCCGGGCTAATCCGTCCGTCGATGATCGCGTCGCGCACACGCTCCAGCGCTATGATCCGCAATGTCTGGGGTCGTGCCCCGATTCGTTCCAGCGAATCAACCATCTTTTCGCGTCGTCCTTGCAGCCTGGCAGTCTTGTCGCAGAACAAGTTGCGCATGTCGATGCCTGATGGTATACCAGAAGACGACATACAGCAGGAGTTTGTATATGGTTCTGATGATCCGCAAGCTGGTAATCTATCAGGAAGAGATTCGCATCGAAGGCGGGAAAGCGGCAAATCGCCCGGTGAACATGGTCCTGGTCGCAGCCGTGGCCCAGAACCCTTGGGCCAATCGCGGCTTCGTCGACGATCTCTCGCCCGAGATCGGTGCTTACGCATCCGAACTGGGCGCGCTCCTGGTCGAACGGCTGACCGCCACGATCGCTGCCGACAGGATCGTGGCCTATGGCAAGGCCGCTGTCGTCGGCGCGAATGGCGAGGTCGAGCACGCCTCCGCGCTGATTCACACGCTGCGTTTCGGCAATCATTATCGCACGGCGGTCAATGCCAAATCCTACCTGAGCTTTACCAACAAGCGCGGCGGCCTCGGCACGTCGATCCAGGTGCCGATGATGCACAAGGACGACGAAGGCCAGCGCTCGCACTACATCACCGGTGAGTTTGCCATATCCGATGCGCCGCTTGCCGACGAAATTGTCGTGGTTCTCGGTGCGGCGGACGGGGGCCGGGTGCATCCCCGGATCGGCAATCGCTATCTTGATCTCGAAGCCATCGCCGCGGAAAACGCCGCCCGGGGCTCAATAATGGACGATAACGGCGAGGATGGAACGATCGATGCGGCTTACGACGATAGCGGCGGCGATCTGCCCGCAGTCGTGCTGATCCACGGCGTCGGCTTGTCCCGCGGCATGTGGTCGGCGCAGGTCGAGGCGCTGCGTGATCGCTACCGGGTGGTGACGCTCGACATGCTGGGGCACGGCGCGAGTCCCCGTCCGGACCGGGGCGCGACGCTCGACAATTATGCCGATCACGTGAGCGCGCTCATGACGCGGGCGGGAATCGATCGCGCGGCCTTGGTCGGCTTTTCGATGGGCGCGCTGGTGGCCCGCGCCTTTGCCTTGCGGCATCCGTCGCGGCTGACCGGGCTGGCTTTCCTCAACGGCGTCTTCGCCCGCACGCCGCAGCTGCGGGCGTCGATCCTCGAGCGCGTCGACGAGGTCGCGGCAAAAGGTCCGATGGCCAATATCGACGCGGCCATCGGCCGCTGGTTCAGCCCCGATTTCCGCGCTTCGCGCCCTGGCTACCTGCAACGGCTGCGCGGCGCCTTTGCCAATAACGATCCGCAAGGCTACGAAACCTCCTACCGGCTGTTCGCCACCCAGGACGCTTTCGGATCGGATCGACTTGGCACGATCGCCTGCCCGGTGCTGGTGGCGACCGGCGAGCTCGACGTCGGATCGACGCCGGCCATGGCGCATGCGCTGGCCGCGCGCATTCCCGGTGCGACCCTGCGGATTGTCGCCGGCGCCCGCCATATGATGCCGGTCGAGATGCCGGACGCGGTAAGCGCCTTGTTGCTGGACTTTCTGGGTTCGCTGCGCGCGGACGAAAACGACGTTGGAGAGCATGCATGAGCAAGACCGAATTTTGCATGTTGATCGGCGGCGAATGGGTCGCGGCCGCTTCCGGCCGGACTTTCGTATCGCGCAATCCTGCCACCGGGCAGGATTGGGCGGTTCTTCCCGATGCCGACGGAGCCGACGTGGATCGGGCCGTGCGCATAGCCGAGGCCGCGTTCCGCAGCCCGGCATGGCGCGGCCTGACGGCGACCGCGCGCGGCAAGCTGCTGCGGCGCCTGGGCGACCTAGTCGCCGCCAACGCGGCCGAACTGGCCGAGCTTGAGACGCGCGACAACGGCAAGCTGATCAGGGAGACGCGAGGGCAGCTCGCTTATT
>CAXTOI010000219.1:0-6114 GCA_964245645.1 uncultured Novosphingobium sp.
TTATGGTCGTTGTTTCTGGAGATGATCGTCAACATCATATATGTCGTGATACTTACCCGCTTGCCAACGAAGCAACTACTGCTTGTATTGCTGGCCGGAGCGGGGGGATTGATCTGGGCCGTCGTCGTGCATCCCCTCGTTGGGCTTGAGGTGGGCACATCGCGATCCACAATCCAGTTCGGGTTTGCTCGAGTGATTTTTGGCTTCAGTCTCGGAATGTTGGTGGCTCGGTTGCCGGCTTCGATGCGGCGGCCGAGCCTGATCGCTGCGGCCATCCTGACGGCATTGCTGCTCCTGTTCCTGTTCGTCCCGATCCCTGCCCACTTGCGGGCGTTTCGTGACTTGGCGTTCAACTTTGCGGCAGTACCTATGATATTATGGATTGGAACTCGGTTCGACGTGCCCCAGCGCTTGCATCGCGCCGCTTCGGTTCTCGGCGATCTGTCTTATCCGGTTTATGCCCTTCACAATCCGATCATGCTGGCATTATGCTTTGCCGGTAAGCGGATTGGCCTTGGCGCCACGTTGACCTGTGTCATTGTCATTGGGGCGGTGGTCGCGGTTGCGTTTGTTGCCGAGCGCTGCCTGGACCAGCCGCTGCGTGCCTGGCTTTCAACGTGGGCCGGATTGCGAGAGTCCGCCCGACCGCAGATTGTCGCCTGAAAACGATGCGACACCTCACCAGCCAATGTGAAATTGTTGTCATGATGCGGAAAAGATAGGCACGATGAATTCAGCTATTTCCGAAATTATCGCGCAAGATCAGAAACGCGTAACGGAACATCGGCACTTTCCCGTGCTGGATGGGCTTCGTGGCATCGCTGCGCTGGCTGTAGTACTTTATCACAGCTACTTGAACGGCGGCATCGTCCCCAATGGGCCATTAGCCGTCGACTTGTTTTTCGTGATGAGCGGATTTGTAATCGCGAACTCGTATGGCGGTCGGCTTGCCGGGGGTATGACCAAACTAAGCTTTGTCGCGCGCCGATTTGTCCGCCTTTACCCCATGCTGTTCATAGGCGCTTTTGGCGGCATGGTGCTTGCGCTGTTGCATAACAAGCTATCGCCGATGACGGCCTATCCCGAGCATGCCTTGCTAACCTCCGGCGGTCTGTCGTTGCTGGTGCTGCCATATCTTGAGCCCGTCCTTGGCGAAAAGGCGTTCACTTTCAATCCGCCGATATGGTCGCTTTTTTTCGAGATCGTAGCAAACCTTGTTTATGTGGTGATCGTCCGTCGGCTGAACATCGCGATCCTTGCGGTCATTGTCTTGACCGGTTTGGCGGGCGTGGTGTGGTACGGGCCACTGGGCGGTGGTGCCAATAACTTCTTCACGCCTGGCTTTCCCCGAGTGGCATGCGGTTTTTTTGGTGGCGTGCTGCTACAGCAATTGTGGGTCCGGTACCCTGCGCTCCGGTTCAAAGTCGGATTTTTCCCACTCGCTTTGGCTTTGCTGGCATTGCTTGCGATTCCGGAGGTGATCGGCGGCCTGCTGTTCGTTCCCGCCTTTTTATTCATGGCCGCCATTGTGTGGGGAGCGATAGGCAGTGGGTCGGTGGAACGTCGGCCCGTTCTGCAGTTCCTGGGAGAGATTTCCTACCCGGTCTATCTGATCCACTGGTTGACGCTCTATTTTTTCACCTTCGTGGGCACAAAACTCCATCTGGTCGGCGACAAATACGCCATCGTGGTCGCCGTGCATCTCTGCGCAATCCCGTTCATCGGCTATGTGGTGGCGCATTACTATGAAACCCCGGCGCGCGTATGGCTGGGTGGTCTGGTTGGACAAGGCAAGAAAAGTCGATCCGAGGTCCTCTCCGGCGCAACTGCGACTGTGACCGAGACCTATCTGGCGGAGTAAAGATCACAGCCGCAACGCGGTCCAAAACCTGCGTTTGACGGCAAGCACAAAGCGGCCCGCGCGGCGCTTCACGTAAAACGCGCCGGCCAGTCGGCGCTTGCGCTGCTGTGCCGAAGTAACCGCAAGGTCCTGACGGTCAACGAGCTGATCGAGTCCCGCCGCACTGGCCGAAGCCGCCGCCGCCATCATCATTTCACCTTCCGCACCGCCGCGATCCACCGCCAGGGCGCGCATTAGCGCCGAAGGTTGCGCCGTGAATGGACATTCGCGCAGCATCGGCGCCAGTGGCGGCATCCTGATCGCCGGTTGCTGTTCCCGATAGATCGCCCGGCCCTCGGCAAGATTGGCCGCAAATCTTGCGGTGATGCCGATCGAGCCGGCGAAATCATGCCATTTAAAGGGGATGTCCAGATGGCCGTTATCCCAAAACGCAAACGGGCGCCCATAAGCGCAAGCAATGATCGCGCCGTGCAACGATGCCGACAGCACGAAGTCCGCCGACGCGATCCGGTCGAGAATATCGTGCAGCGCGGCTTCGGTGGAAGCGATGCTCGGCTGCATGAGCAGGTCCGTGCCCGCCGTTGCCAGCAATTCATCGGCCGTGCGAACGTCCTGGACATGGGGAAGACAGATGGTGCGCCCCGCTGTCGCCTCGTGACGCTTTGCGGCATGGAACACCGGCGCGAGCAATCCCGGATCGCCCAGCACCGTGTCCGCCGGCAGGCCGAGCGCGTCGCGGGTCAGCGGGCCGCGCACGCCGAAGAACCGGCAGTGACGGCGCACGCCGACGCTCATCGGCTCCGGGCCGCGTTTGCCGCATCCCCAGAACGCGATCAGCCCGTCCTGATGGCCGTTGATTCGCCGCAGGTCGCGCCGGATCCAGCGATCGTCGATGACACTGCCGATCAGGCGATATTCGTCCGCATCGATGCGCGGATAACCCAGCAGCTCCTTCGCCAGGATCTCGGGGAGATAGTCGCCGAAGTTCTGCACCGAATTGTGCTTGATAAGATAATGGATGCGCTCGTCGGTTTCGAAAAAGCCCTGTCCTATATCACGCTGGGTCATACCTCGTCCTGGCGCCGGCCGAGCAGCATCGCGCGCCATTCATCGGCGAAGCGTCGCGGGGTGAATCGCGCGACCGAGCCGGCAAGCAGCGCGCGGCGCTCGGCTTTCTCGTCAGGCGCCATGGCGATCAGCATGCGCATGCCACGGGCAATGTCCAAGACGTCATCGGGACTTGCGGTCAGCGCGCCGTCTCCGGCCACTTCCCTGAGCACGCTGTTCGCTGAAACGAGCGGGATCAGGTTCGAGGCGATCGCCTCTGCCACGGGTATCCCGAAACCTTCGAGATTGCTGACCAGGACGAACCCTGCGGCTTCCCGATAAAGCGCGGCAAGTTCGCTGTCGGAGACGTAATTCAGCAGCACGACGCCGCGCGTTTCCCTGGCCCGGGCAGCGACTTCCTTCGCGCCAGGCTCGCGTGCGCCGCACAGCACATAGCTGACGCCTTCAGCCGCCAATCCGGATTGCGCGAAAGCCTCGATCGAGGCCTTCTGGTTTTTCCGCCTGCCCACGCTGCCGACCGTCAGCAGAAACGGTCGATCGATGCCTTGCGGCAGGCGCGCCGATGGACTGGCCGATGGGCCGGGTCCCAAACTCCTGCGCAATGGCGGGTGGATGATCCGACCGTCCCGGGGCGCGCCGTAAATGGCCGAATAGGCCCTGGCGCTCGCCGTGCTCACGAACACCAGCCGTGGTTCCATCCTGGCAATTGCGGCATAGGCGCGGCGATATAGATCGCCCACCGCAGGTGAGAACAGCAGGGGATGAGTGATTGGCCCCATGTCGTGCACCAGCACGGCATCGTCCCTGGAAATCTGCGTATTCAGCACGGTATAAGGATCGAGATGGAGGATCGGCCGCGGCGGACGAAACCCGTGCAGCCATCCGCGCTGTACCAGCAATTGATCGAGCGCGGTCAGGCGTGCGATGGCTTTGGCTTGCCAGCCATTCGGCGGGCGAAGGCGGGCAAAGCGCCCGTAACGGACATGGGCGATCAGCGATGCCTGATCCTCGATCAGGTCTCGTCCGACGAAGTACTTGCCGGTACGATTGTACAATGCCGAGCTGAAATCCACCTCCCAGGGCGGACAACCTGGCCGACTGACCTCGGATTGTCCCACAGTCATCGGTTCGCCGGCTTCGGTAATAGTTTCCAACAGGCGCCGTCGTTCTGAATACAGGCCGCGATTCACCGCACGTCAAATCCGCTCACGGCAGGGCTGGGGATCATGGCGGCTGCTCCTGATATAGCGCGATAGCGGCTGTAGCGGGAACTGCGGCAGGCTGTCGAGGTGGTAATCGGTCGTCCACCACCGGCAGAAGCTGCTTTGATCTTCCAGCGGTTTGCTGAAACTATCGCAATCCATGCATAATTCCGGCCTTAATAAATAAAATGAACGATGAGTTGATCGATATCGCCTTCCGGCATAAGTAAATCTACGAGGTATGCGCAGGGCGTGGTGACTGGCTACGCAAGCTATCCGGAAGCGGTTCGTGCTCGAGCCGGCGTGCACGAGCGGCCGACTACGCACATTTGATTAGGCATTTGACGCAAAGCTCTTGCAAACGAGTGCAATCGCTACCATGCCTGCCGCAGTGCAACATGTGGCTTTCAGGGAAGAACACGGTGCAAAACCATTCCGGAAGGCCGAACCAACGAACGCTTCCACGCTACGTTGTGCGGGCGCTGGCAGCATCGGTTGCGATCCCCGGTTGCGCTTATGGCCAGGCGACGACATCGTACACAGTCGGCACCGAGACGATTTCAGCCGGCACCCGTCAACCTGACGGATACGAAAAAGTCGGCATTGACGTTGGCGATTTCACCATCTCACCGGTGGTCGGGGCAAACGTCGGCTATGATTCCAATGTCGATGCCAGCTCGGTGAACAAACGTTCCGATGGGTATTTCAGCCTGACGCCATCGGTTGCCGCCCGCTCGAACTGGAGCAGCAACGCACTCGCGTTTCAAGCCAACTATTCGACGGTCCGCTATCATTCGATCTCGATCAACGACTACTCGGTGTACGGCAGTAGCGTGAATGGCCGTCTCGACGTCAGTCGCGATACCCAGGTCACCGTATCGGGCAGCATCGGCAAGCAGGTCGAAGCGCGTGGCACCGAAGGCGATACGCTGATCAATGGGCCACCGGTGTCCTATCGCCTGATCTCGACGGAAGCTGGGCTGACGCAGGACCTCGGCCAGGTCCAGTTGCAGTTGACCGGTAATTATTATCAGTATCATTACAACAATACGGTGGTGGCGGGGGCACCGGTTGACCTGGCCTTTCGTGACAACAGTTCTTACATGGAAGATGCCCGGCTCAACTATGCGCTTTCGCCGCAGATCGCATTGTTTGTCGATGGCAGCCTGAATCAGTCACGCTACAGCGGGAAAGTGGTGCAAGGCGATAACTCGAACGGCCTTCAGGCGCTCGTTGGCGTGTCTTTTGCGGTCACGGCGCTCATCAGCGGCGATATTGGCGTTGGCTATCTCCATGAGACATTCAACAGCCCGTTGTTTCCGAGCGTTAACGGGCTCGATTACCGCGCCCAGCTGAACTACAATGTGACCGCCCTGACCACGCTCACTATCCAGGCCGGCCGCTCGATCCAGCGCAGCCCGCTGATTGGCGTGGCCGGGATCGTTGACAGTAACGTCGGCGTGCTGGTCGATCACGAGTTGCGGCGCAATATCCTGCTCCGCGGCGGTGTCACTTACGCCTCGAATGCCTACACCGGGACCAGCCAGGTCAATCACCGGCTTGGCTTGAATGCGTCTGTGCGCTATCTGGTGAATCGCAACATCACTGTGGGATTAACGAACAACTACTCTCATCAGTCGCAGGCTGGAAATGTGGTGTCCGGCGACTCGTATGGCCGCGAGCAGATCATTTTGTCATTGACCATCGGCCTGTGAGCGCAAGCAGCCGGCATGATCACGACCCCCGAGTTAAGGACCGATAATTGGCACAGGACTTAGAACCGTTTCGCAAATCGAGCGGCGGGGCGAGTGTATCCGTTGTCGAGGCAAGTCCATCCGGGGTCGTTGCTGTCGGCGACCGGCTGAACCTGCGCATTCTGACGTCCCTGTTCCGTCGGCGCCTCCGAGTTTTCCTGGCCGTGCTGCTCGCCACGATCCTGCTGGCCATGCTGGTGACCCTGATGCTGACCCCGAAGTATACCGC
>CAXTOI010000220.1:0-6055 GCA_964245645.1 uncultured Novosphingobium sp.
CGCTGGCGCCAATCACCTGCTGCTCGACAACATGGACCCGGCGATGTTGCGCGAGGCGGTGGCCCTCGTCGCGGGGCGCAGCGCAACCGAGGCTTCGGGCGGCGTGCGGCTGGATACGATTGCCGCGATTGCGGGGAGTGGGGTGGATTATGTCTCGGTGGGGCGGCTGACGCAAAGCGCGCCGGCGGCGGATATCGGGCTGGATTTCAGCGTACTTTGACAATGACTTTCTTGCGGTCAGGGGTGGGTTTGTTGGCGGGCCCGACGTTTGTGCAATCCGGCAGCACCTCTCCCTGAGTAGGATTACCGTCGCGTTTGGAAGAATTTTTGTAGTTGGTTTGCCGCTTCCTCTGCGCCGATGCCGGCGTAAACTTCCGGGCGGTGCAAACAGCCTGCTTGTGCGAAAATGCGTGCGCCGTATTCTACCGCGCCGCCTTTGACATCGGCGGCGCCGTAATACAGCCGGGCGATGCGGGCATGCACGATCGCGCCGGCGCACATGGCGCAAGGCTCCAGCGTGACCCACAATTCGCAGCCTTCGAGCCGCGCGGAACCCAGCTTTGCGGCAGCGGCGCGAATCGCCAGCAGTTCGGCATGCGCGGTCGGATCGCATAATTTGCGCGGGGCATTGTGTGCAGCCGCGATCACCTGGCCGTCCTTCATCACCACCGCGCCCACCGGCACCTCGCCTGACGCCGCGGCAGCCTTGGCCTGCGCCAGAGCCAGCGCCATCGGTTCGGGAAGCGGCCAACGGGTCATCGTTGCCCGGTACTGCGCCGGCGGCGTGCGCGCAACTTGACCTTGGCGGGCCGAAAAGCTATGGGCCGCCTTCCCCGGAAACGGCAACGATATTCAGCGAGCTTCCCATGTCCCGTATTTGCGAACTGACCGGCAAAGGTCGCCAGACCGGTAACAACGTCAGCCACGCCAACAACAAGACCAAGCGCCTGTTCCTGCCCAACTTGCAGAACGTGACGCTGATGTCGGAAGCGCTGGACCGCAGCATTCGTTTCCGCGTCTCGGCCAACGGCCTGCGCTCGGTGGAACACGTTGGCGGGCTGGATAACTGGCTGCGGAAATCGCCCGATACCAAGCTCAGCGCGCGTGCGTTGAAGGTGAAGCGGGAACTGGCCAAGAAGCAGGCTGTCGCGGCTTAGGATTTCGACGGTCAGAGAAGCTGTGGCGCAGGTCAGATCAACCGATCGACCGCATATAGCGCCAGCCCGACCGTACCGCCAACCAGCGTCCCGTTCAGCCGGATAAATTGCAGATCGCGCCCCACGGCGCTTTCGATCCGGTCGGTTACCGTTCGCGCGTCCCAGCGTTTGACCGTCTCCGACACCAGCGTGACGATTGCGCCGCCGTGGCGCGCGGTGATCCCGACCAGCGTGCGCCGGGCGAAGCGGTTGACCAGCTGTTGCAACGCCCGATCGCGTTGCAGCGAACGGCTGAATGCGGCCAGCCCCGCTCCGAACTGCCCGGACAGTGCCCGCGTCGGGTCGCTCGCGGCACGCAGCAGCGCGGCACGGGCGCGGTGCCACAACCCGTTCAGCCATGCTGCGATCGCAGGATTGGCGAGCAGTTCCTTGCGCATTGCGCTGATCTTGTCTCGCAGCGCCGCGTCATGGATCAGGTCTTGCGCCAGTGTCGCCAGCCGCTGCTCCATTTTTCGGCGCAGCGGGTCTTCAGGGTTGACTGTACATTCGGCGATCAACCGGTACGCGCGGTCGAGCAGCGCGCTGGCCAGCCGTTCGTCGAGCCCGGTCCAGCGCAGCACGCTGCCTGCCTGGTCGCGGATCATCATGCGCAGCAGGTCTTCGTTGTCTGCCAGGGCAAACCCGGCCCAGCGCAGCGCGCCATCGATCAGCGGCTGATGCCGCCGATCGGCGATGGTCGTGGCGAGCAATTGGCCCAGCAAGGTTGCGATGTCGACCTGTTCCAATTGCTGGCGGGCGGCCGATTTGACCATCCCGCCGACTTGTTCATCGTCCAGTGAATGCAGCATGTCGTTCAGCAGCGCGGCCGCACCCTGGCGCAGCCGGGTTTCGCCCATCCGGCGCGGGTCGCCGAGAAATGCGCCGACCGCAGCTGCCAGGTTCATCGCGCGCAGGCGCCGCGACACCACTTGGGGGGTGAGGAAGTGCGTGCGCAGAAAGCTCGCCATGGTGTCGGCGATGCGATCCTTGTTGGCCGGGATGATCGCGGTGTGCGGGATCGGCAGCCCGAGCGGATGGCGGAACAGCGCGGTGACTGCGAACCAGTCGGCCAGGCCGCCGACCAGCGCTGCCTCGCTGAAGGCGCGCGCCCACATCCAGCCCGGATGCGCCACCGCCAAATGCCGGGCAATGAGGAACAACATGGCCATCGCCACGAGCAACCCGGTGGCGACGGCGCGAATTTGCCGGGCGCGATCGGGCGCGGCGCCGGCCGCAGCGATCGGGTTCACTCGGCGGGCTGCACGCCGGAGTCAGGAAGGTGGCCCGGGCGCGTGTAATCGGCATCGCTATGTTCGGGCTCGTAAGTCAGCAATCCCTTGCGCAACCACGGCCCCAGCCGTTTTTCGAGACCATCGGCCAGGCTGAACGCAGCCGGCACGATCAGCAAGGTCAACAGCGTCGATACGATCAGCCCCCCCATCACCACCGTGCCCATCGGCGCGCGCCAGGCGCTATCCCCGCCGAGCGACAGCGCCGTCGGCAGCATGCCCGCGGTCATCGCCACGGTGGTCATGACGATCGGCTGCGCGCGCTTGTGCCCGGCCTCGACGATCGCGGAGAACTTGTCGACACCCTTGGCCATTTCCTCGATGGCGAAGTCGATCAGCAGGATGGAGTTCTTGGCGACGATGCCCAGCAGCATCAGAAAGCCGATGAACACCGGCATCGACAGCGGCTGCCCGGTCAGCAGCAGCGCCAGCAATCCGCCCAGCGGCGCCAGGAACAGCGAGCCCATGTTGACCATCGGCGAGACCATGCGGTGATACAACAGCACCAGCACCGCAAACACCAGCAGAATCCCCGCCGGCACCGCCAGGCTGATGTTGTCGAGCATCTCGGTCTGCCAGCGATCTTCGCCGAAGGCGGTGTTGGAAACGCCGGCCGGCAAGTGCTTCATGATCGGCAGCGCGTTGATCTTGTCGGTCGCGGTGCTCTTGACCACGCCCGGGGCCAGATCGGCGCCGATAAACACGCGGCGATCCTGGTTATAGCGTTCGATCGAGGTCGGGCCCGAGCCGAGGCTGATCTTGGCCACGCGCGAGAGCGGAACGGAGCCGCCGTTGAGGGTCTGCACCGGCAGGTTTTCGATGCTGCTGATATCGCGCCGCGCGTTTTCGGGCAGGCGGACCCGGATCGGAATCTGGCGATCGGCAAGCGAGAATTTGGCCGCATTCTGGTCGATCTCGCCCATCGTCGCGATGCGGATCGCCTGGCTGAGCGAACTTGTGGAGACGCCGAGCGCTGCCGCCAGATCGAGCCGTGGGCGAATCACCACTTCGGGCCGTTTGAGATCGCCACCGATGCGCGGCGCGACGAGGTCCTTGATGCCGCTCATCTGATTGACCAAGGTCGCTGCGGTATCTTCGAGCAGTTGCGAATCCGAGCCCGACAGCATCACCGAGATCGGCCGCCCCGAGCCCGACCCCGACGAATTCTGCGCCTGGAAACTGACCCGGGCATCGGCGGTTTTCTGCAATGTCGGCGTCAGCGCGTGCTGGATCTCATCGGTCGTGCGCTTGCGGTCCTTCCGCAAGGTCATGAAGATGTGGGCATGACCTTCCTGGACGTTTTCGAGCGCGTGATCGACTTCGGGCTGGCTGCGCAGCAATGCCACCACCCGGTCAGCCACCACCGCCGTCTGCGCGATGGTCGTGCCCGGGACCATATCGATGTTGACCGAGGTGAAATCGTTGTTCGACACCGGGAAGAACTCGATCGGCAACGACATGAACAACGTGACCGTGAGCACCAGCGCAAGCAGCCCGGTGCCCATCATCCAGATGCGGTGGTCCCGCATCCGGGCGAGGAACGAGGTGCCTGCCCGATCGGCGAAACGGGCGAGGCGGTAGGATGCGCCGAGCGTGGCCGCGCCGCGTGCGGCCATGCCGGGCCTGCCCTGCATCGCGCGCGCGGCCCGGCGCGCACGATAGGCCCGGGCCATGCTGGTATCCAGCGACCAGTGCAGCACCCGCAGATAGCGGCTCATCATCGGGCCGCCGGCATGTTCGGCATGGCCCTGTGCTTTCAGGAAATAGGCCGCCACCATCGGCGTGATCATCCGTGCGACCGCCAGCGACATCAGCACCGAGACGACCACGGTGAGCCCGAAGTTCTTGAAGAACTGCCCCGATACGCCGGGCATCAGCCCCACCGGCAAGAACACCGCGACGATCGAGAAGGTAGTGGCGACGACCGCCAGCCCGATCTCGTCGGACGCGTCGATCGCCGCCTGAAACGCAGTCTTGCCCATGCGCATATGCCGCACGATATTCTCGATCTCGACGATCGCGTCGTCCACCAGCACGCCCGCCACCAGGCCGAGCGCCAGCAGCGACAGCTGGTTCAGCGTGAAGCCGAACCAGCTTTTCATGAACCAGAATGTCGGCACGGCCGACAGCGGGATGGCGATGGCCGAGACCAGCGTCGCGCGCCAGTCACGCAGGAAGAAGAAGACCACGATCACCGCCAGCACGGCGCCCTCGACCATCGAGGACATCGACGATTCATACTGCTGCTTGGTATAATCGACCGAGGTAAAGAGCCGGACGAAATGCACGCCGGGATTTTCGCTCTCGAGCTTGGCCAACGCCACGATCGCCGCATCGTAAACCGCGACATCGGACGCTCCACGCGCGCGTGCCAGCGAGAAATTGACGACCGGCCGGCCATTCATCTTGGCAACCGAGGTTAGTTCGCCGACCGAGTCGGCAACCGTGGCCACGTCGGTCAGCTTGATCGAACGCCCCCCACCCAGCTGGATCTGCGTCTGGGACAAGGCGTAGGCATCCTCGGCATTGCCGAGCACACGCACCGACTGGCGCGTGCCGCCGATTTCCGCCCGGCCACCGGCGGCGTTCATGTTCTGCGCGCGCAATGCCAGGTTGATCTGCGGCGCGGTGACGCCATAGGCCTGCATCCGCGCCGGATCGAGGGTAACCAGGATTTCGCGATCGACCCCGCCCTGGCGCTTTACCTCTGCCATGCCATCGACCGCGAGCAGCCGTTTGGCGATGGTGTTATCGACGAACCACGACAATTGCTCGATGCTCATGTCGTCCGCCGCCACGGCGAAATAGGCGATGGGATCGCCTGAACTGGTGGCCTTGATGATCTGCGGCTCGAGAATGCCGTCGGGCAATTCCCCGCGCTGCTGGTCGATGGCGTTCTTCACCTCGCTGACCGCAGCGTTGATGTCGGAGCCGAGCTCGAACTCGATCTGGGTCTGGCTCGACCCTTCGGTGGCCGTCGAGCTGATCGCAGAGACACCGGCGATGGAGCGTACGGCCGCTTCGATCCGCTGGGTGATCTGCGTCTCGATCTCGGTCGGCGCGGCGCCCGGCTGGCTGATCACCACGATGACCACCGGGAAATCGATATCCGGCTGGTCCTGCACTTCCATCCGCATGAAGCTGACGATGCCCAGCAGCATCAACGCCGCAAACAGCACGATCGGCGCGACCGGGTTGCGGATCGCCCACGCCGAAAGATTGCGGAAATTCACCGGATGCGCCTAATTTCGGGCAGCGAGCACGGGATTGACCGCTTCACCGACCGAGAGGAAGGCGCCCGCGCGCAACACGACCCGCTCATCCCCGGTCAGCCCCTGCGCCACGGCGATGCCCTTGTCGGTGACCAGCCCGATCTTGATCGCCCGATGCTCGACCTTGTTGCTCTTGCCGATCACATAGACATAATTACCCGAATTGTCGGCCAGCAGCGCCGATTCCGGCAACATCGGCGCCTGCAGGGTGCCCGAATGAATATCGACGCTGGCAAATCCGCCCGGCCGCAGTTCGGGCGCATAGGCCAGCGCAATCCGGGCCGTCCCCTGGCGCGTC